>JAHEDC010000710.1 GCA_024641425.1 Verrucomicrobiales bacterium
CACCGCGCGGTGCGCGCGATAGAGGATGTAACCTTCAGCCACCTTGAAGTGGCCCTGGCGCATGAGTTCTTCCTGCACGCGGTCCTGGAGATCCTCGATATGGATGAACTCCAGTCCGCTCTCGCGCAGACGCTCGGACATCGCATCGGTGACCGCGGTTGCCGGATCGGAATCAAGATGCTGGGCGAGAAAGGCTTTCCGAACGGCGATCTCGATCTTGTTCCGGTTCCAGGCGACCGCCTTGCCATTGCGGCGGATGACCTTCACTCCGACTCGCCGGTTCCCTGCTTCCACATCGGCGCCGCTGTGGAGTCTACCCATGCCTTCTGTCAGGGCCCGCTGGCGTCGGATGATGAGACTGCGCGCCACGTCGTGCGCATTGCTCTTCACAAGCGCCCTCTCGATAATCTTCGTGATCTCATGAGCGGTGAGGGTGACCGGCTCGTCAGTCGCTTCCTCGCCGTCGTTCCAATGCGTAAGCTCCTGGGAAACCGTCTTCGCGACGGCGGCGACCAAGCGGCGATTCGATTCGTTATAGATGTCCTCCTCCTGACGGGAGAGAAGCAGATCCGTCAAAGCCTTGCCCACCGTATCGGCGATCTCGCAGAGGTCGAAGTCGCGGGTCTGCTCGCCGACCTCGACCTTGATGTGGATGGCGGGAGCGTTACTTTCCGCACGCACGAAATCACTCCAGTTGAAGCGGGGTTTCTGGTCGCTGGGCGTCGTAGCGTAACGTTTGAGGGCGGTATCTTCCTCGAGAATGTTTCTTCCAATCATGGACATACGTGGGATTCGGGATTCGGGTCTTCGTTGCCCCCGTCAAGGGCGGTGGTGTCTCGGTTTGTGGTCCGTGTTCAGTGGTTTTTCGGGCGCTGCTTTTCAGGGAGAAGCGGTTCGCGGCTTCCCGGAAACGAGAACGCGGCAAACCGGAAGGGGCTCCCCTAGAGCTCGTCGTCGGGCGCCATCGCGAGCGCGGACTGTTTCTGGTAGTCGGTCACGCGTCCTTCGAAGAAATTCTGTTCCTTGTTGATATCCATCAGCTCGGCGAGCCATGGAAAAGGATTCGCGACCCCGACATTCAACGGCGAAAGCCCCACTCCCTCAAGACGGCGGTCGGCGATGTAGTCAATATAACGGTCGAATTCGTCCGCGCTCAGACCCACCGTATTCACCGGCAGACAATCGCGGATGAATTCCTTCTCCAAGGCCACGGCCTCGCGCATCAGGTCTGTCAGTTCCTCGCGGAAGTCAGGCGTCCAGATCTCGCTGTTCTCCTCAATCAGATCCATGAAGAGATTGCGGAAGACTTCAATGTGATTCGATTCGTCCCGCAGCGTGTAGCGGAACATCTGCCCGATTCCCGGAAACTTGTTCTGCCGGTAAAGGCTGAGGATCATTCCGAAGAGCCCGTAGAATTGCGTCCCTTCCATACACTGGCCGAAGACGAAGATGTTCTTTGCGAGCAGCTTCTTGCTCTCGGGATCCTTCATGTCCAAATCCCTTCGAAGCGCGCGGGACACTCCGGTCACGAATTCGTTCTTCCTCCGGATCGTCGGAATCTGCTCGAACATGGCCTCGCACTCATGGGGATTGATCCCGAGCGAGCTGATCATATAAAGGAGGCTGTCCGCATGGATGTTCTCCTCATGGGCATGGCGCCCGAGGACGAGCTTCAATTCCGGTGCTGTTACCAACTCCCGCACGACGTGCAGGACGTTGTCCCCGACGATCCCCTCGGCAGCCGAGAAATAGCCGATTCCCATACGGATGATCCAACGCTCGCTTTCGGAAAGCTGGTTGTCCGATTGCCACTGCTCGATATCCTTCTGCATCGGGATATCCTCCGGCTCCCAATGATTTCGCTTCATCGTGCTATAGAGCTCGTAGGCCCAGTGGTACTTCAACGGAAGCAGGTTGAACGTCATCGTCTCCCAACCATTGATGACCCGTTTCGCGGCGAAAGCCTGCTCCGCCTTGTCCTCGTCGAGGACGAACTTTTTCGTGCCGATGGTGAATGTTTTTTCCATAATGCTTAATGCGTTGGCGAGTATTTCTGATTATCAGTAGCGAATTAAATTACTGTTTTCCTAACAAATTAAGATGAGGGCCGTGTTGAGGGAGGGGTTCTTTGGGTTCAAACCGTTTGGAATAGCCCGGTTTCAGGCCTGAAGCTATCGATTTTCAAGG
>JAHEDC010000310.1 GCA_024641425.1 Verrucomicrobiales bacterium
GCCCGTATCGGGGCTATGGAGGAGGGTATTACCGTCGGCCGTATTGCCGCTATTGATCGGCTTTTCGTTCCGCCGGCCGCCTGGCATCCTGGGAATCCTTGGCGTATGAACGTGGTATGCTCCGCCCCACTCCCTCCGCTGGTACCTTTCTGGTGATGTTCTTTCTGACCCTGTTCTTTTCGCTAGGGGCGGTCGATGGCGGTGAGGCTGTGCCCACGGGGAAAGGGGCGTATGATTTGCGGGTCGACGAGGGAGGCTGGAGCAAGGGCTCCAAGGCGGACGTGGAAGCGGTCTTGCGCTCGGCTTTCGACGAAATCGCCGGACATCTGAAGGACAAACTGCCGGAACCGATCCGCGCCAAGCGGGACGCGGGCGGACCGATCGTGCATTTCCAGCGGAACCAGCGCGGCGAGATCGTGATGCTGCTGAGTGCGAAGGATACTTACTGGGCGCAATACGCCTACCAGGGAGCGCACGAATTCGGCCATATCCTGTGCGGCTTTCGCGAAGGGGACGAAACAAACCTGTGGTTCGAGGAAGCGCTCTGCGAGATGGCGTCGATTTTCGCCGTGAAGGGGATGGCGGAGACCTGGAAGACGGACGCGCCGTATCCGAACTGGCGGGATTTCTCGAAGGCACTGGCAAGCTATGCGGCGGACGTGGAGGGGAAATACGCGCTGGACGGCGACGATGATCTCGCGTGCTTCTATCGCGAGCACGCGGACGTCCTTGAGGAGACAGCGACCGATCGCGAGAAGAACGGGCGGGTCGCGGTGCAACTGCTCCCGCTCTTCGAGGAGAAGCCGGAGCACTGGCGCGCGCTGGCGTTCCTCAACGTGGGGAAGACCCGGGAGAAGCGGACGTTCCGCGCGTATCTCGGCGACTGGAAAAGGAACTGCCCGGACGAGCACAAGAGTCTCGTCGAGGAGATCGAGCGGCGTTTCTTTGGCGAAGGCTAGGGCTTCGCGGCCGCCTCGCCTGCCTTCGGCGCGTCCTCCGGAATCTCCTGGCCCCGGAATTTCTCCATCGCATCACGAACGAAAGTCTGGTCGGGCTCGGAGAGGCGGGTGAGGGGCAGGACGAATTCCTTCTTTTCCACCAGGAGGCGCACCTGGCCCTTCTTGATCACGGTCACGGGCGCGGCCTTGAGTTCGTCGGCGGATTTGCCTTCGGTGTCGAAGGCGAGGAGCATGGCGACAATCGTCTTGCCCTCGGCGCTCTTCCACGCCCGCTTCTCGCTCAGCGCCATATAGGTCACGTTCTTGATGATCTTCTCCGGTGCCTTCGGTTGAGCGGGCGTGATGCCGACCCCCGCGCTGCCCCCTCCGTCGATGGTGCGCGTTTCACTTTTCTTGAAGCCCTGCTGGGCGACGGCGGAGGGGGGGGCGAAGGCGATGGCGCCGAGAAGCGGGGAAAGGCGAAGGAACGTTCTCATGGGGAAATCAAGTGGGTGTCTCCATTGACTATGGGGGAATGGAGCGAAAGCTCAACTGCGATCATTGGCTAGCCCTCGAAAGGGATGCGCCAGTTCGCGGGGAGGTCATCAAGGGTCTCGACGAGGATGGATTTGATCCGCGCGCGTTCCGAATCCCTGAGATGGGCGAAAGTCTCGGCCTGCTCGTCGGAGATGAAATGACCGTCGAGGATGTTCCGGAGCCTATCGAGGACGATGACGCGGAATTCCGGGGCGAGGTTCGCGAACGTGCTCGAGTAAATCATGGGTGAGCAGCGGTACTTGTAAACACGGGTGAGGAGTTGGAGGTCACGGAGGGAACGGCCTTTGGAATCGCGCCGTGCACCCGCTGCGTAGGCGTTCTGGAAGGCCTCGTTGCCCTCGATACCGAAATCTTCGAGCGGGAATTCGTCGCAGAAGAGAAGCACTTTGAGGAGACGCTCTGCCTGGCTTTCGAGTAGACGACGTGTCGTGTCGCTCAGTTCGTCCGGAGCGTAGCCGAAATGCTTGGCCATGAGCCGGTTCCGGTAAAGGGTCTGGGTCGAGGAAAAGTAGGCGGCGAAGAGGGCGTTGTGCGCGGTGTGCTGGTGCTCGAGCACCATGAGGGAGACGATGTCGGAATCGGGCTGAAGGTAGGCGTCCGCATTGACGAAATCCGGAAGCTTCCAGATGTTCGCGCCGCTTTCGGTATCCATCTCGGCGCGGCCGTCGAGGAGCTGTTTGGCGATGGCGTTGCCCATGTGACGCATGGCGCCGTGGTCGCCGGTGACGTACCAGCCTCCCCAGCGCTCGGAGAGCGGGCTGCTGTGATCGGTGAAGTAAGTGCCGGCAGAATAGATGGGTTGGCCGTCGGCATCGGGATAGACCGAGCGAACGAGCAGGCCGGGCACGCGGTCGGGGTTGTGGCCGAGGTGGCAGCGCATGCAATCGCCGTCGCGCAGGATGCGGGTTTTTTCCTCGGGAGCACGGGGGACGTGGAGGCGGTAAAACACGGGGCCGAGCTTCGGATCGATGGTGGTCAGTTCGACATCGCCGCCCTGCACCCAGCCGATATAGGCTTCGTCGGAAAAGTAAAGGGCGCGGGGACGGCGGGGACTGATGCGCTCATTCTGGAGGCTCGTCTGGGAGAAAACGAGGGTTTGGGTCGCCGGATCGACATGGAACTCCTTGAGCACGCTGAGGAGAAAGGCCTTTTCGCCGCCGGAGCGGTCGAATTCGAACTCACCGCGATCGATCCGAGCCTGAACCTGCGCCGCCTTGTCGGTCGGCGTGGCCTTGGAATAATTGATTGGATCCTGCTCGAAGTCCTCGGTGGCGAAGACGGTCGAAGCGGTGGCGATGAGGATGGCGGCAGGGAGTCGCATCGGCTTCAGGCGAGTTGGAGTGCGATCCGGAGGGGGGCGGAAGGTTGGGCGAGGTCGGCGAGGGTATAGCGGTCGAGCACGGCGAGGAAGGCGTCGCGGGCCTCCCGGAAGACGCCTTTGAGGCGGCAGACGGGCGCGATGCAGCAGGTGTTCGTGCGCGGGGGCATGCATTCGACGAGGGAGAAGCCGCCCTCCGTCTGGCGCACGACGGTTCCCACGCGGATGGCTTCGGGGCGCCGGGCGAGACGGACGCCGCCGCCCCTCCCTCGCTGGGTATCAAGGTAGCCGAGACGCGCGAGCTGATTCAACACCTTCGCGACGTGGTTCAGCGAGATGCCGTAACGCGCGGCGATATCACGCCCCGATGCGGACGGCGTGTCCGTTTCCTCCGCGAGGGCGAGGTAAAGGAGGGCACGGAGAGAGTAGTCGCTGAACTGGCTGAGCTGCATGGCGTCTTAAATAGGTATTTAAAATACCTATTTGATTCACGGAGTCAAGCGGCTGTTGTTGGAACGCGCCTTGACCATGAACGGCGGCTTCGAGACGCTCCCTCGAGTATGAGGATGTTTGTGTTTCCGCTGCTCCTGTTTGTTCTTCCGGCTTGCACCGTTACCCGCACCCACGGGGTGGTCGGGAGGCGTCAGGCGGTTGTCTTTGAGAACGTCGAGGCGGCGCAGACGTTCTACGAGGCGGTGCTGGACGAGCAGTTTCCTTCCGAAGGGAGTGGTTCGCTTACCTTTAACCTGGCGCCGTTCGATATTCAGAACGAGACCTTGAGAGACGGAGTGGCCATTGTCGCGGAGGCGATACCGCGCGCGGACCGCAATGGGGACGGCACGATAACCGCCGCCGAGGCGAGGGTCTTCGCGGGGGGCGTTCCACGCTGACGGCAGGAGACGTGCGCCCGAATTTGGTTTCCCGGTCTTACGAGGCCATGGCCTTCGCGAGAGCCTGGTCGAGATCGGCGACGATGTCGTCGATGTGCTCGATGCCAATGGAGAGGCGAAGGAGTTCGGGCTTGATACCGCCGGCGGCCTGCTGTTCGGGGCCAAGTTGCGAGTGGGTGGTCGTAGCGGGATGGATGGCGAGTGATTTGGCGTCGCCGACGTTGGCGAGATGACTGAGGAGGCCGAGGGAATCGATGAATTTTGCGCCCGCTTCCTTGCCGCCCTTGATGCCAAAGACGACCATGGAGCCGCCCTTGCCGCGGAGGTATTTCTGGTTCAGCTCGAACTGGGGGTCGTCCGCGAGACCGGGGTAGCGCACCCACTCGACGGCGGGATGGGTCTTGAGGTGGCGGGCGACGGCGAGCGAGTTCTCGCAGTGCCGCTCCATGCGGAGGGGGAGGGTTTCAATTCCCTGAAGGAACATCCAGGCATTGTCGGGTGAGATACAGGCGCCGAGGTTCCGGAGCGGGACGGTGCGCATGCGGAGGAGATAGGCGACGGGGGCGAGCGGATCGGGAAGATCGTGGCCCCAGCGCAAGCCGTGGTAGGAATTATCCGGCTCGTCGAAGAGGGGGAAGTTGCCGTTGGCCCAGTTGAATTTGCCGGAATCGACGACAATGCCGCCGATGGCGGTGCCGTGCCCTCCGAACCATTTGGTCAGCGAGTGGACGACGATGTCGGCGCCGTGTTCGATGGGGCGGGTGAGATAGGGGGTGGAGAAAGTGCTGTCGACGATGAGCGGGATGCCGTGGTCGCGAGCGATGGCTGAGATCGCCTCAAGATTGGCGATGTCGAGGCTGGGGTTGCCGACCGATTCACAAAAGAGGGCCTTTGTTTGCGGGGTGATGGCGGTGGCGAAGTTTCCCGGTTTATTGGGATCGACGAAGCGGACGGTGATGCCGAGCTTGGGCAGGATATCATTGAACTGAGTGAAGGTGCCTCCGTAGAGGTTGTTCGCGGAAACGATCTCGTCACCTGCCTGCGCAAGATTGATGACGGCGTAGAAGATGGCGCTGGTCCCGGAGGCGAGGGCGAGGCCGGCCGCTCCGCCCTCGAGGGCCGCGACGCGCTGCTCCAGCACATCGTGGGTTGGATTCATGAGGCGGGTGTAGATGTTCCCGAGTTCCTGCAGTCCAAACAGGCGGGCGGCATGTTCGGTATCTCGGAAAACGTAGGAGCTAGTGCGGTAAACGGGAACGGCACGGGAAAGAGTGGTCGGATCAGGGGACTGACCGCCATGGAGGCAGAGGGTTTCGAGTTTCATGGGAATGATTGGTATGGTTGAGGATTCGGAACGTGTGAGAATAGAAAACGGCCCGCCTGAGAGTCAAGCGGACCGTTCCCGATTTAATCGCGTACTAAGAAATGATGCCGGTCAGATCTGGGACATCTCGAGGAAGCCCTCGAGCTGACGGATGCGGGTGGGGTGGCGCATCTTGCGGAGAGCCTTGGCCTCAATCTGCCGGATCCGCTCACGCGTGACTTCAAATTGCTTGCCGACTTCCTCGAGGGTGCGGCTGTAGCCATCGACGAGACCGAAACGTTGCTCGAGGACTTCGCGCTCGCGCTCGGAGAGCGTGTCGAGCACGTCCTTGATTTTGTCCTTGAGAAGGCTGAAGGCCGTCATCTCGCTCGGGTTATCGGCTTTCTTGTCCTCGATGAAGTCGCCGAAACTCGTCTCATCGCTATCACCGACAGGGGCTTGGAGGGAGATGGGTTGCTGGGCCATCTTCAGGACGGCACGGACGCGCTCGACGGGAAGATGGACTTCGTCGGCGATTTCGTCGGAGCTGGGCTCGCGCCCGTATTCCTGGACGAGTTGCTTCTGCACCCGCATCAGCTTGTTGATCGTCTCGATCATATGCACCGGGATACGGATGGTGCGGGCTTGGTCGGCGATGGAGCGGGTGATGGCCTGACGGATCCACCAGGTGGCGTAGGTGGAGAACTTGTAGCCGCGTTTGTATTCGAATTTCTCCACGGCCTTCATGAGGCCCATGTTGCCCTCCTGGATCAGGTCGAGGAAGGAAAGTCCCCGATTGGTGTATTTCTTGGCGATGGAGATGACCAGACGGAGGTTGGCTTCGACCATCTCGGTCTTCGCTTTGATGCCTTCGTGAAGCCAATCCTTGAGTTCGGTGTAGCTGGCGTGGAACTCATCGGGCGACTGCCAGGTCTCGGCCTGGATCTCCTCCAGTTGGTGGAAGGCCTCCTTCGAAGTTCTCGAGCGCGCGTCCCGTTCCTGGGTTTCACAGAATGCGTCGTAGCGCCGGTCGACGGTCTCGACGAGTTCCTCGGTGACCTTGTGCTTGAAGAAGAAGCGTCCGTAGAGGCGGTTCAACTCGAAGAGGGTGGCCTCGAAGGACTCCTCAAGGGCGGCGCGGTCGCGGGGACGGGGGCGTGAAAGTTTCTCGTAGAGGGCGGAAGCCTGGTCGTAATTGGCGCGCACCTTATCGCAGAGTTTGGGAAGGCCTTTCATGTAGCGCTCGCGGTTCTCGATCTTCTTGTCGAGAATCACGCGGTCGAATCGCTCCTTGCCGTCGAGGAGGGTCTGGGCGACTTCCAGATATCCCAGGGCCGTGAAGCCGTAGCGGTGCATGTATTTGTGGACATGTTGCTCGGCTTTCTCGATCCGTTTCGAGATCTCTACCTCCTCTTCACGGGTAAGCAGGGGAACCTGGCCCATCTGCTTGAGATACATCCGCACCGGATCATCGAGGATATCCAGTTTCGACTCCACCTTGTCCGCCATATCATCTGAGAACTTCTCGCGGGCGTTACTCAGGTTGTCGACTTCGGAAGCATCGATAATGGTAAACTCCATGCTCTTCAGGCGTTCGATGATCTGATCCAGAAGATCGGGATCTGTCGCCTCCTCGGGCAGCGCATCGTTCAGATCCTCGAACGTGATGTAATCCTGCTCCTTGGCGAGCTTGATGAGGCTGCGGATCTTCTCCTGGATCTCAGGAGAGTCCACCGTGAGGCTACCGGAGGAGACGGCGGGGGGAGAGGCGAGGGGCGGTGAAGGAGGGCGACTGTTCGAGGAACCGTTGCCATTCAGGTGATTCGGAGAACTTCCATTCAGGCCGCTGCCGCTCTCATGCTCCGTGGGGTGGGGCGCGGCCGCGGAACTCTTCCTGGGCCGCCCCCGGGGGCGGCGCAGGACCGGGTCGCCATCGATTCCAGCGGCCGCGAGGAGGTTTGTCCGAAGATCCTCCTCTTCTTTTGTTGGGCGCCCGCGGCGGCGTTTGGGCAGCTCGATGAGGCCTCTCACGGTCTTCACGAATTCCATCTCGATGACGATCTGGCGCCCGTCCTCCGTGGAGACGATACGGTTGTTAGGGGAAGGGTGGGCGGGGCGTTTCGAGGGTTTTTTGCTGCTCACAACAGTGTTGAGGGATTTTTCGCGTTGGTTGTTCCGTGAACGAGAGGGGGAAGAGGCATCAAGATCGGACTTTCGGCGCACGGCGACGGGGGCTCGAGGGTCGCGGGCCGGCGCAGTCGCGGATCGCTCCCGCGCGGAAAGCGCTTTGGTGCGGGTGGGACTCTTACTCGCGGCAGGCGTCGCTTTGAGGGAGGACAAAGTCGTTATCGAGGAAGCGGTAGAAATTTTGCGACGACTCTTTCCATCGGATTTCGATCGTTTCGTAGATGCCGGACCTGCTTTGCGAGTTTTTATATTTGCCATAACTAACAATTCCCTAGTTTATGGAGAATCTGGAAAATTTCAAAGATTCTGTCCGCGATCAGGCAATATCTGTTAGCTGTCTCTTAAGGTCAAGAAGTTCTTTTTTTAGCTCGCAGATGCGATTCGTTATTTTGTAAATATTCTCAGAAGTGATTCCGTGGACTGCAAGTTGGCTCTGTTCGGACTTGATGCGTTCGGAGAAGGCGGCGATCTCAAGGCGCTTCACGCACCGCTGGGCGTCGACCAGTGAGGAGCCGGGTGAGCGGGCCATCATGAGTTCGTGGAGGCAGGCCTCCTCGCGAGGGGAGAGGGATGAGAGGAAAGCATTTACGGAACCCGGTGAGGCGGCGGAAAAATCGGCGCCCCAGACCGTGGAGAGGAGCTTGCTGTCGGGGACACTCTGGAGGATCGCCATGAGGGATTTTTCGCGGGTCAGCCACTCCCTTGTCTCGGCATGGGTGAGGGCAAGCTT
>JAHEDC010000311.1 GCA_024641425.1 Verrucomicrobiales bacterium
TCATTGGGCTGTTCCACGAACTTCGGAGACTGTGGAACGCCTGGAGGATCCGCCGGAAGTTATACCCAATTCGCGATGTGAGTAAGTCGGGGGCTTCGGGCCGTGTCCGGTCGCGGGGGGCACATTTCCGGCGTCTTTCTAAGGTTCCGCCGGAGACGCGTCGGGTGAGGATTCAGGCTCCGGGAAAGTACGGGGTCGCCGTGGTGGCGGGCAGGGGCTTTCGAAGCGGTGGAGGACTGGCTCCACTATTTTTTAACTGTTTTGCGTGGCATGCGCCGCATTCCGAATAGCGTTCACTGAATAGGTAAAATGATATATAAGTAATTCGAAATGAATCGTTCGTCTATTCAAGATTTTTGAAGGTGGCCATCGAGTGAATCCGTGTTTCGGCGTGGAACGACCTGTGGAACGGCTATTCGAGCCTGATTGGTAGTGTCAGGCTCCTTTGACGGTTGAAAAGGCGGCTTTGGGGCGGGAATCAGGAGGGAAATCGGTGGGTGAGCACCGGGGGGGCAATGAGGATTCCGAAGTTGAAAGTTTTGCCGGGCAATTGTGAGTAACTTGTGGAAAACGCCAAGGTTTTTAAAAAGAAGGCGGGTTTGCGCGCGGGCTAAAGGAGTCGGCGGCGAAACTGCACGACGGTGATGATTGCGAGAAGGGCGACGATAAGGCTGATAACGAGGATGGTGGTGAGGCCTCCGAGCGCCGGTGGGGCGATTTCCGCCTCAAGCTGCCGGATGACGGTCGTTCCTGCAATGAGTTGGGCGAGGGGAATACGCCATTCCACTGAGCGCTTGTCTTCGGCAATGTTGCCATTGGCGGAGACGATGTTCCCGTAAAGGCGAACGTTGAGGTGCCGGTCGGCGAGGGCAAGTCCGGCGAGAATCCCCGCCGCCTGCTTGTTCGCGGAATCGGCAAGGCTCTTGAGTTCGTGGACGAAGCGAAGGTTCTTGTTCTCCATCCGGCGGATCGTGAAAGGGGCCATGGTTTCGATGGCCGATCGGCCGTCCGCTCCCGGGGACGCCAAGCTTGGGAGAGGGCGGGTGAAGTCCTTGACCACGGCATCGACAATCGTGTGGGCCATGCCATCACCCTGCCGGGTGGTGACGGTGTAGGACTCGATGTTGTCCGAGGCCGCAAGCGCGGATTTCAAATCGTCCTCATTGAAGGGGATTTCAGCCTTGTTGCCGGCAAGGGCCGCGATGGCGGTGACTTTCTCGCTGAGGGCGAGATCAATGAGGAGGCGGCCCGAGCCGTCGCCATTGACGCGGATCTCCTCCGTGACGTCGAGACAACCCGCGAGAGTGGCCAAGGCCGCGAGGGCGGCGGCCACCATGCCGTGCTGAAGCGCGCGCCGCATCCTGGCTAATCTATTCGCCGGTGACCTCGTCGAGTTCCTTCGCGAGCGTCTCCTTGAGATCGGGGGAGAAGCCGACGTGCACCTTCCGAACCTTCCCGTCTTTTCCGACAATGACAGTCTGGGGAATGCCGCTGACCATGTACTGGCCGGCAACCCGACCTTCCGTGTCGAGGGCGACCCGAAGATCGTCCCATTCTTTCTTCTTGAGGAAGCTGTTGATGGTTTCGGCGTCTTCTCCCTGGTTGAGCGCGACGAGAAGGACATCCCTGTCGGCGTAGGCGCTCGCGGTCGCGCGGAGGATCGGGAGGGCCTGGACGCACGGGCCGCACCAGGTGGCCCAGAAGTCGAGAATGACCGTCTTCTTTCCCTTGAGTTCGGAAAGCTTGAAGGTCGAGCCGTCGAGCAGGGCGACCTCGAAGTCGGGAGCGTCCTCTCCCACAAGCGCGTTGGGGTCACCGGCCGCGCCGCCGTCCTGCTCGTTCATGGCGGCGAGGAAGGCCGCGAAATCCTCGTAACGGTCCGCATCGTCGTTGAAATCCGCCTTGAAAGCGGACTCCCGGGGAGCCTTGCCGATGGCCCAGTTGGTGTAATTTCCCGTAATAGCGACCTTCATTCCGGCAAAAGCCTCGTTTTCCTTGGCCATGGCGGCGATGATCTTGCTCGTGTCTGGAATAATGCGAAGGGGGAGCGGTTGCTCGCCGGTCGCGATCCAGAGGTCAATGTCGATTTCAAGTTCGGCGCCTCCCGGGCCTTGCTTCTGATTCGAAGTCAAGGTCAGTTTGTGCGCCTTCTGGCCGTCGATTTCCTCTTCGTCGCCGTATTTCATGCCGGTGATGTTCTTGTCCCAGGGATGCGTTGCCGAATGGAAGATCAGCTCGCGCACGAAGGCGGCGGCCGTATTCTGGTCGAGCAGCGGATTGCTGTCGCCTTCCTCGTCATAGGCGAATTTCTCCTGCTTGAAGACCTCGGCGAGGTCGCCCTCGAATGCGCCTTCGATGAGGGTGTCCCGGTCAAGGACAATCGTCATCTTGCCGTCAACCGCGTAGGCGCTCGCCGTCATGCCGGAGTCGCCCTTGGTGACGAGCGAGAATTTTCCGGGGCGCTGCAGCGAGAGGGTTTGAATCATTTCCATCTTCTGCTCCCCGCCGCCCGCGCTTTCGGGCATGGTCTGGTCGATCTTCATCTGGGCGTCGACGGAAAGGGCCTCGGTTTTCGCGAAGAAAGCCGTCACGGAATCAAGGACTTCCCGCGCCTTGGGATCGATGTTGGCCGCCGTCACCTTCGCCGCGTCCTGGGCATGGGCCAAGCCAGCATGGCCGAGAAGGAAGAGGGCCGTGATACGGCAGGCTATTGAAAAAGCGAGGACAGGCGGAGTTTTCATGGGAATGGCTACCGCGTCTTGTCTGGGCGGTCAACGGGGGAAAACACGAACATTGAGGGGCGATGGCGCCGTTGTCGACTTCGGCGTTCCGTGATGGCGCTCCGCCTTCGGCATCGCAAGCGTGGCGGGATCCTTTCACAAGCCCCGTGGAACTAGGGACTTGTCGGATCATTTAAATTCTCCTACGTTAAAAAACCACCGATTTTCCGGTGTTGCTGCAAATCCCTCATCTTGCCCCCTATGACCACCGCCCCCTGTAAATTCGGAAGGCGCACGTGCTTTTCGTACCTGCTGCCGCTTTGCCTCCTCGCCCAAAGCGCCCACGCGCTGCCGAAACTGAGCGAATTCATGGCGGACAATGTGTCAACGCTCTCCGACGAGGACGGTGCGTTCTCGGACTGGATCGAAATCGCGAATCCCGATGCGAGTCCGGTTTCCCTGTCGGGCTACCACCTGACCGACGACGCGGCGAATCTGACGAAATGGAGTTTTCCCGCCGTCACGATTCCGGCGAACGGCTACCTCGTCGTGTTCGCATCGAACAAGAACCGCACGGATCCGGCGTCTGAGCTCCACACGAATTTCCGGCTTTCGGCTTCCGGCGAGTATTTGGGTCTCGTCGCTCCGGACGGGACGACCGTCGTGAACGATTTCGCGCCGGTGTTTCCTCCGCAGTTTCCAAACAAGTCGTTCGGATTGGGGGTGGCGGGAGCCTCGTCGACGGTGAACCTGGCTCCCTTGTGGAATTCCCCGGACAATTACGCGACCCTTTCCCTGAATGGCGTTCAGTCGGCCACCTCGTCAGGTACTCCGGACAATCTCGATGTCTCGTTTGGCGGCTCGCCGGTCTTATATTACACCTGGTATGATTTCGGGAGCCGCCTTGGACAGATTACCGGAGGCTCGCAGATCGCGTCTGCCACCCTCACGACGAGCGGCAAGGTCATCGCGAGTATTTTTGGGAGCGCGGGGGTGACGTCGCAACTCGGCGTTTTTCCGTGTCCGGATGCGAACAAGGGGATCAACACGGTAGGGGCGACTTTTACGGCGAACAGCCTGATCGACTTCTATGCGGCACACACGCCCGTCTCGGAATTCTCGGCCGTGCCGGGTGAATCTCCGGTGGTGAACTGGAACGTGCAGAGCCTGGTTCAAAGCTGGATCGACAATCCGGGAATGGCTCAGCGCGGACAGATCATCGTTCTGAACAAGAATCACCCGATGTACATGGACTGGGACGTCAGCGGGACGGGCAAGCCACTGATGTCCCTCAACGTGACGACCGTTTCCGATCCGGGCGCCCCGGCTCCGATTGTCTATTTCGACGCGGCGACGCCGGGGACGGGCAATGGTGGCGGGAGCGCCGCCGGCCCTATCTTCGGGGAAGTCACGGAGAATCCTCCCACCCCAGTGACCGGACCGCTGACCATCACCGCGCATGCGTTCGGCTCGCAGAGTCCTGTCGCGAATGTCCGTCTGTATTATCGGCGGATGTTCGGGGCGGAGGCGAACGTGGCCATGATCGATGACGGCACCGGTGCTGACGCGGTTGCCGGCGACGGCATTTACTCCGCGCTGATTCCGGCGAATCAGATCGTTCCGGGGGAGATGACGCGCTGGAGATTCGTAGCGACGGATGGGAATGGGGTTGAAACCCGGGAGCCCGCTTTTCGCGATCCTCTCGACTCCCATCAGTATTTCGGGACCGTCGGCAATGATCCTGCCATCCAGTCGAAGCTGGGTGTCCTCCACTGGTTCATCCAGAGCCCAACGTCGGCGGAGGGAACCGCCGGTGGTCGGGGCGCGCTTTATTATCTGGGGCAATTCTATGACAATGTGTATTTCAACCGCCACGGGCAGTCGACGGGGGGATTCATCAAGAAGAGTTTCAACATCGATTTCAACAAGACGCAGCGTTTCCAGTATGAGCCGGGCGGTCCGCGAGTAGCCGATATCGACCTTCTGACGAACTGGGCGGACAAGTCGAAGGTAAGGCACCCGATTGCCTATGAGATCATGCGGGAATCCGGCGTTCATGCGCACTTCGCCTTCACGGTGCGGGTCGAGCAGAACGGGGATTTCTACAGCACCGCGGACTTCGTGGAGGATGGCGATGATCGCTATCTCAAGCGGACGGGGCTGAATCCCAACGGCTCGCTTTACAAGATGTATGCTTTTGCAATGAATCCGGGGGATAGCGTCCAGTCTCCGGCGGTCGAGAAGAAAAACGGCGATCCCAACGACCGCTCGGACCTCCAGGCGCTCGTCAACGGAATGGCGCTTACCGGCACTGCCCTGACCAACTATCTCTATGACAACATCGATATTCCCAAGACCGTGAACATGGTGGCGGCGAACTGCGTCATCCGGAATTCGGATATCCATAGCAAGAACTGGTACGCTTACCGGGATACAGGGAAGACGAACGAATGGGCCCTGCTCCCCTGGGATCTGGACCTCTCCGGAGGACGCGTCTGGAATTCGACGGACAACTACTTCGACAACGGCCTCACGACGGTGGGTTACGTTCAGACGGGCGGGTCGATCCGGCTCATCTCCCATCTTTTCGGCATCGCCGAGACCCGGGATATGGTTTATCGCCGGATTCGGACGCTGTCGGACCGTTTCCTCCAGGAGCCCGCGACTCCGCTGGCCGAACGGTGGTTCGAGCGACGGCTCGACGAACAGTCGGCCCTGATCGATCCCGTTGACATCGTCCCCTCCGACGCGCAGCGGGACTTTGTGAAATGGGGATCATGGCTGCAAGGCAACGGAAGCTCGGTGTCGTACACGAACCCCAATCCCGCCGTGGAGTCGATGGCCGAAGCCATACTCCGCTGGAAGACCGAGTATCTGCCCGGAAGACGGGAGGAGATCTACAACCGCCAGACGATCGGGAAAGGCGGCCAGATTCCGCTTCCGCAGACCGAGCAATCCACCTTCACCTATACGCCCTTGCTCCAAGCCGGAGCCCCGTGCAGTGCGATTGTGCCTACCGACAACAGCCTGGGCGTGAATTGGATTGGGATTCCGGCCTTTGAGCCCTATAACACGGCAGGGTGGCTCCAGGGGACGACGGGTGTCGGCTACGAGCGGGGAAGCGGTTACCAGACCCTCATCGGCTTGAACGTGAACACCCAGATGATGAGCAACAACTCCGTCTACATCCGCGTGCCCTTCACGGTTACGAATCCCGCTGCCTTCGATACCCTGGAACTCCGGATGCAGGTAGACGATGGATTCGTGGCCTTCCTCAATGGCGATATCCTCGCCTCAACGAATGCACCGGGCGCCGTGACGTGGAATTCCGCCGCCGCCGGGGTCGGGCCGGAAGCGGACGCCAATTCCTTCGCCATCTTCGACGTTACGAGCAAGCGCTCCTCCCTCCGGGCGGGTCTGAACATTCTCGCGATCCAGGGCCTTAATGAATCGACCGGAAGCAGCGACATGATTATCCGGCCCGAGCTGTACGGGGGCGTCCTCAATCAGGCGGGGGGGGGTGCCCAGCCGGTCCTCCAGTTCGGGGCCATCGAGTTTAGCCCGGCCAGCGGCAACCAGGACGAGGAATTCATCGAGATCAACAATCCCAACGGGATTGCGGTCGACGTTTCGGACTGGAGGATCACGGGGGGCGTCGAATTCACCTTCCAGCCCGGGACCGTCATTCCTCCGGGCAAGAGAGTCTACGTGTCTCCGGACGTGACGGTCTTCCGTGCGCGCGCAACCAGTCCGAAGGGTGGCGAAAGCCGATTCGTGCAAGGTCCCTACAAAGGCCATCTTTCAAGTCTTGGTGAAACCCTGACCTTGCTTGACGCGGACGGAGCGATGAACGCCGAAACCAGCTATGTGGGAAATCCTTCGGATGTGCAGCGCTATCTGGTCATCACCGAGGTCATGTACCATCCGGCCGGTGACGAATTCGCGGAGTTCATCGAACTGATGAACATCAGCGGCTCGGTCACGCTCAACCTAGCGGGGGTCCACTTCACCGATGGCATCGACTTCGATTTCACGGGGAGCGCCATCACCTCGCTCGCGCCAGGCCAGAGGGTGCTGGTGGTGCGGAATATGGCATCCTTCGAGGCCGCCCATGGTGCGGGACTTCCGGTGGCGGGTATTTTCGCGAACCTGACCGCCTTGTCGAACAGCGGTGAACTGATCAAGCTTGAGGACGGACTGAATGGAACGATCTCCGAATTCACCTACAACGACAAGGCGCCTTGGCCGGTAGATGCCGATGGGAGCGGCCACAGCATGGTCCTGATAGGTGCCGGCTCGGGCCCGAACCCCGACCGAGCAGTGGCCTGGCGAGCCAGCGCGACTGCCGGTGGAAACCCCAACACGACCGATGTGGTGGCTCCACCGTCCGCTCCGTTGGGTGACGCGAACGCCAACGGCGTGCCCGATCTGGTCGACTACGCGCTCGGTAACGGTCTGGGCACGGCACCGATTCCCCTCGCGCTCACGATGGAGACCCACGACATCGGCGGAGAGATGCAACGGCTTCCAACGCTCACCTATCCCATCAGTATCGGTGCCGAAGCGGCGATCACGGCGGTCGAATGGAGCACGGATGCGGAAACGTGGGCCGGTGAGGACGGGGTCATTGAGCGGGTGTCCACCTTGCTGCTCGGTGACGGGCGCGGGCTTGTCACCGTCAGGGTGCTCCGTCCCACCGCCGATGCATCGCGCTTACTGCTGAGAGTGTCCGCATCTCAGTAGTCGAAACTTCGCCGAAGGCCCTGGCTTTCAGGGGCGAGCCGAAAGCTTGCGCAACGCGGAGAGGGTGGGGACGCTCTGCATGACCGCCAGCACCTTGCCCTTCTCGTCGGTGACGATCGAGGAGGGGAGCGGAGGATTTGGCGTCTTGAGTTGCTTGATGAGGAAGGCATTGACCGCCGAACGTTTCTCCTCGTCCAACTCCGCCATCGTGTATGCGGGGTGCCATTTCTCCACGTAGGCGGCGAGCTTCTCTGCCGTGTCTTCGGGATCAACGGGGACGCCCACCAGTTCGATCCCGCTTGCCTTCAAGAGTTCCAGTTCCGGCAGATGGACAAGGCAGGAACCGCACCAGGTCGCGGTTGTCGTGTAGACGCGCAGGCCCTTGCCCTCGGGCCCCGTGGCGAGGGGGAAAGCTGGTTTCTCTGCGATTTCGACCGGGCGCCTCGGCTTCATTT
>JAHEDC010000312.1 GCA_024641425.1 Verrucomicrobiales bacterium
CGTGTCGCTGGCGGTGCGGCGCGGGCGTTTGCATGCTTTGCTCGGTGAGAATGGCGCGGGGAAATCGACGCTGATGAACATTCTCGCCGGCGTGTTTCCGGCGGACCGCGGCGAGATCCTGGTGGAGGGCCAGCGGGTCGCGTTCCGCAATCCCCGCGAGGCGCGGGAATCCGGCATCGCCATCATTTTCCAGGAGCTGAACCTCATCCAGCATCTCACCGTCGCGCAGAACATTTTCCTCGGACGCGAGCCGCTGACACGCGCGGGGCTCATTGACGATGCGCGGATGAATCGTGAGGCGGCGGATTGGTTGCAGCGCCTGAAGCTCGAGGTGCCGCCGCAGACGAAGGTGGCCGACCTGCGCGTCGGGCAGCAGCAGGTGGTGGAAATCGCGAAGGCGCTCTCGATGCGGGCGCGCGTCATCATCATGGACGAACCGACCTCGGCCATCACCGGGCAGGAGGTCGCGGTCTTGCACGACCTTATCCACCAACTCAAGCGTGAGGGCGTCGCCATCATCTACATCACGCACAAGCTCGACGAGCTACCGCTTCTCGCCGACGAGTTCACCGTCCTGCGTGATGGGCGCTACGTCGGCTCGCAGGCGGTCGCCGCCGCGTCGCATGACGAGATCGTGCGGATGATGGTCGGGCGTGATTTCGTAGCGCGACTTTCCAAAGTCGAGTCCGCGGACGCGCCAGCCACCTATTCGACATTGGAAAGTCGAGCATCCGAAGTCCTGCGGGTCGAAGGCATGCATCTCGCGCATCCCGACCGCGCGGGTGATTTCGTGGTCGAGGACGTCTCGCTGACCGTGCGGCGCGGGGAGGTGCTCGGGATTTTCGGCCTGATGGGCGCGGGGCGGACGGAGCTTCTCGAAACCCTCGTCGGCCTGCATTCCAAGCGCGCGCGGGGCCACGTCTTCGTCGAGGGAAAAGCGGTGTGGTTCCAGAATCCGCGACAAGCCATCGACGCCGGTGTGGTGCTCGCGCCGGAGGATCGCAAGCGCGACGGGCTGGTGCTTGCCCTCAGCGTCGCCGCCAACACCAGCCTCGCCTGCATCGGGAAAACGGAACGCTTCGGCCTGCTCAACACCGCGCGCGAGGACGAACTCGCCGACAGCTACGTGCGGCGGCTGCGCACGAAAACGCCCTCGGTGCGCCAGGCCGTGCTTAACCTGAGCGGCGGGAACCAGCAAAAGGTCGTGCTCGCGAAGTGGCTTGCCACCGAGCCCAAGGTGCTCCTGCTCGACGAGCCGACGCGCGGCATCGACATCAACGCGAAGAAGGAAATCTACGCGCTCATGGATGAACTGGTCGCGAGCGGCCTCGGGGTCGTGCTCGTGTCGTCGGAGCTACCGGAGATCCTCGCCGTCGCCGACCGCATCATCGTGATGAGCGAGGGACGCCGGACGGCGGAATTCAGGCGCGCCGAGGCGAACGAGGAGAATATCATGCACGCGGCGCTGCCCGTAGCGCGCCATTCCCATGTCGAGACGAGCGCCGCACCAGCACCGAAGCCCCCGAGTATCCCATGAGCGAAGATCCGATCGAACCCCGCACGAAAAACTCGACTTTGGAAAGTCGAGCAACGTTTCTGAGGAACTCGCCATGGGATTGGCGGGCAACTCTCGCCCGCTTCCAGAGCATCGCCGCGTTGCTGCTGATGGTCCTCGGCCTCAGCCTGCATCCGGGCGTTTCGGACACCTTTCTCAGCCAGGACAACGCGCTCAACGTCCTCCGGCAAATCTCCGTCAACCTCTGCCTCTCCATCGGGATGACGCTCGTGATCCTCAGCGGCGGCATCGATTTGTCCGTGGGCTCGGTGCTCGCGTTCGCGGGAATGGTCGCGGCGGGTCTGTTGCAGAGCGGCATCGAGATTCCGGCCTTCGGCGTGGTGGCGCAATTCACGGCCCTCGGCGCGCTCGTTGCCGGAGTGCTCGCCGGTGCCATGCTCGGGTGGTTCAACGGCTGGGTCATCACGCGGTTCAAGCTGCCGCCCTTCGTCGCCACCCTCGGCATGCTCAGCATCGCGCGCGGGCTGACGCAACTCGGAACGAAAGGCTTTCCTATCACCGGCCTCGGCGACGACTTCGGCTTCATCGGCACCGGACACTGGCTTGCACTGCCGATGCCGGTCTGGATTTCCGGCGGCCTCGTCGCCGTCTTCGTGCTCATCACGCGCAAGACCCGCCTCGGCCGCTATCTCTACGCCATCGGTGGCAACGAACGCGCGGCGCAACTCAGCGGCCTGAACCTCCGCGCGATCAAGATTGCCGTTTACACCCTCGGCGGCGCGCTGGCGGGCATCGCGGGGGTCCTCCTCACCGCCCGGCTCGACGCCGCGACGCCGAACGCCGGCATCGGCTACGAACTCGACTCCATCGCGGCCGTCGTCATCGGCGGCACGAGCCTGAGCGGCGGACGCGGTTCCGTGCTCGGCACCGTGCTTGGCTGCCTCATCATCGGCGTCCTCAACAATGGCCTCGTGCTGCTGGAGGTGTCGCCCTTCTGGCAACAGGTCATCAAGGGCCTCGTCATCCTCGCCGCCGTGGCGCTCGATAAGATGAACTCGAAGGAGAACTAGGCGCTGGACCGACTCCTATTCCTACTTTGCGGAAGCAGTTGCCGAAGCGCCTCCGGGCTGCTTCATTCGTACCATGCCCAATCCATGGACCGGAATCGGAAACCCCTACACTCGCCAGGAAGTCATCGCACGCCTTCGGGACACGCTCTCGAAGGGCGAACCGATCATCGCGGCGGGCGCGGGCACGGGGATCAGTGCCAAATTCATTGAGAAGGGCGGCGCGGACCTCATCATCATCTACAACTCCGGGCGCTTCCGGATGATGGGCCACGGCTCGATCGCGGGCATGATGGGCTACGGCGACGCCAATGCGGTGGCGATGGAGATCGGCGAGTTCGAGGTGCTGCCGGTGGTGAAGGAAATCCCGGTCATCTGCGGCGTCCACTGCACCGATCCGCGCCGCCGCATGTGGCACTGGTTGCAGCAGGTGAAGGCGATGGGCTTCTCCGGGATGAACAACTTTCCGACCCACTCGATCATCGACGGCGCCTTCCGGCAGCAGCTTGAGGAGACCGGAATGGGCGTCCACAAGGAAGTGGAGACGGTGGCGCTCGCCCGGAAGATGGATCTCTTCTCGATCGTCTATGTGGCCTCGCCGGAGGAGTCGAAGGCGATGGCCGAAGCGGGCGCGGATGTGATCATCGCCCATGTCGGCTGCACCGTCGGGGGTTCCATCGGCGTCACCGAGGCCGCGATGTCGCTGGAGGATGCCGCCGTCGCGACCCAGGCGATCATCGACGCCGGAAAGTCGGTGCGCGAGGATGTCATCTATCTTTCCCACGGAGGCCCGATCGCGACGCCATCCGATGCGGCCTTCATCAATGAACGCACCGACGCGGTGGGCTTTGTCGGGGCTTCCAGCCTCGAGCGGATGGCGGTCGAGGAATCGCTGACGAATCTGACCCGCGAGTTCAAGTCGATCCCGGTGAAGCGCTCGTGAGCAAGCCAGGATAATGGACAAGGAAGCGAAAACCATCGCCGTCCTCGGCACCCTTGATACGAAGGGCGCGGAGCACGCCTTCGTCGCCGAGCGGATCCGGCGGCACGGACATTCCGCCTTGCTCGTTGATGTCGGGACTGGTGAAGCTCCCACGGTCACCCCGGACATTTCCCGCGAAGCGGTCGCCGCTGCGGGAGGAATCGATCTCGAGGCCCTGATGGCGCGGAAGGATCGCGGTGAATGCGTGACCGCGATGAGCGAGGCGGCATCGAAACTGGTGGCCCGGCTCGCGGAGGACGGAAAAATCCACGGGATCCTTTCCCTTGGCGGTGGCGGCGGCACGGCGATCGGGACGGCGGCGATGCGGGGGCTGCCCTTCGGCTTTCCGAAAGTGATGGTCTCGACACTGGCCAGCGGGAACACGGCCCACTATGTCGGCTGCAAGGACATCGTCATGTTTCCGAGCATCGCCGATGTGGCCGGGCTGAACCGCATCACGAAGACGATCTTCGCCCGCGCGGCGGGAGCGATCTGCGGCATGGTCGAAGCGGAGATCACTCCGTCGGCGGACGAGCGCCCGCTGATCGCCGCGAGCATGTTCGGGAATACGACCGCCTGTGTCGACCAGGCCCGGCGGATCCTTGAGGACGCGGGATACGAGGTGCTCGTCTTCCACGCCACCGGGACGGGGGGCAGAACGATGGAATCCCTGATTGCCGACGGCCTGATCGGCGGAGTCCTCGACATCACGACGACCGAATGGGCGGACGAACTCGTCGGAGGAACCCTGAGTGCCGGGCCGACCCGGCTGGAGGCTGCCGGTCGGGCGGGTATTCCCGCGGTGGTGACGCCGGGTTGCCTTGATATGGTGAATTTCGGGGAGCGTGCCACCGTGCCCGCGAAATATGAGAACCGTAATCTCTACCTCCATAACCCGCAGGTAACGTTGATGCGGACCACGCCGGGCGAGTGTTCCCAACTCGGCAGGATCCTCGCGGAAAAAGTGAATGCCTACTCCGCTCCCGTGACCGTGCTTCTTCCGACGAAAGCGATCAGCATCCTCAGCGCCGAAGGCCAGCCGTTTCACGATCCTGAGGCCGACGCAGCCCTCTTTTCGGCGATCAAAGCGAATCTCTCCGACTCCGTGGAGTTGATCGAAGTCGATGCGGAGATCAATGATCCTGCCTTTGCCAAAGCCTGCGCCGAGGCGCTGCTCCGGAACCTCGGTCGGAAACCCTGACCAAGCACCAATACCATGGGTGATCCTTTCCATTCCCAGTATCCGTCGATCGAATTCCTGCGGGAACGCGCCCGGCGCCGGGTACCGCGTTTTGCCTTCGAGTATCTCGAGGGGGGATGTTATTCGGAAGTCAATCTGCGGCGCAATACTGAGGACATCCGGGAAGTGCAGCTCAAGCCGTGGTATCTCAACGACTATGCCGGATCCGATCCCAGGACGGAGTTGTTCGGGAAAACCTACGACGCGCCCTTCGGCGTCGCGCCCATCGGGTTGCAGGGATTGATCTGGCCCCGCGCGACCGAGATCCTCGCTCAGGCCGCCCACCAACATAACATTCCGTTCATCCTCAGCACCGTCGCCACGGCCAGCATCGAAACCGTCGCCGAACTTACCGAAGGAAACGCCTGGTTCCAGCTCTATCATCCGGTCGAGGACACGTTGCGCGATACGCTGATCGACCGCGCCGCCGAGGCCGGGCTACCCGTGCTCGTCATTCTCGCGGACACGCCGACCTTCGCCTATCGTCCGAAGGAGATCCGCAACGGGCTTTCGATTCCGCCTAGAATGTCATTGCGGAACATCCTCCAGATGATGGCGCATCCGAGCTGGTCGTTCGGGCAACTGCGCGCCGGGGCTCCCGAGTTCAAGACGATGAAGCCTTACATTCCAAAAGGCCTGAACATGAAGCATCTCGGGCTCTTCATGAACAAGACCTTCTCCGGGCGTCTCAATTCCGCCAAGATCGCGGCCATCCGGGACCGCTGGAAGGGGAAGCTCGTCGTCAAGGGCATCGTCAACGCGGAAGACGCCGAAAAGGCCATCGGTCTCGGGGTTGACGGGCTCATTGTTTCCAATCACGGAGGACGCCAGCTCGATGCCGGGCAATCGACGATCAAGCCGCTCACGGCCCTCGCCCGGGAATTCGGCGGTCGCACGACGCTCATGCTCGACAGCGGCGTCCGCAACGGCCCCGATATCGCCTGCGCCCTCGCGAGCGGTGCGAAGTTCGCTTTCCTGGGGCGCTCGTTCATGTACGGCGTTGCCGCTCTCGGAAAGGCCGGCGGCGATCACACGATGACGATGCTCAAGCGCCAGCTCCAGCAGGTCATGGAGCAGATCGCCTGCGAGCGGGTCGCGGATTTTCCGAAGCACCTACTTGCATCGAATTCGGAATAGCGGACAGGCCCCACCTGGGAGTAGACTCGACTTCTCATGAAACGCCATTTTCTCATCGCACTCATTCTCTCGGCGGTCAGCCCCGTCGTTGGGAGCGCCGCGAAGCCGAATGTCCTCGTCATCGTCGCGGATGATCTCGGCTACGGCGACATCGGCGCGCACGGAGGCTCGGAAGTGCCGACTCCCCATCTCGATGCCCTGGCCGCTTCGGGGATTCGCTGCACGAACGCCTACGTTTCCGCTCCGTATTGCAGTCCCTCGCGGGCCGGTTTTCTCACCGGAAAGGCGCAGACCCGCTTCGGCCATGAATTCAATCCGCACGTCGGCGACGAGAAAACCCTGGGGCTTCCCCTCGATCAGCGGACCATCGCGGATGTTCTCCGCGACAAGGGATATGCCACCGCACTGATCGGGAAATGGCACCAGGGCTTCAGCCCGGCGCACCATCCGCAGTCGCGCGGATTCGACGCGTATTTCGGCTTTCTCGTCGGGGGACATAATTTCATCCTGCACAAGGGCGCGAAACCGGTTTTCGGTTCCGCGCATTCCCACGACATGATCTATCGCGGACGCGAGGTGCAGGATCTCGCGGGATACACGACCGACCTCTTCACCGACGAGGCGATGGCCTTCATCGACGGGCAGACGGAGAAGCCATGGTTTCTTTACCTCGCCTTCAATGCCGTGCACACCCCGCTCGAGGTGCTGGAGAAACACCGGGCACGCCTTCCCGCGAGCGTCACCGATCCCAAGCGCATCGGTTACCTCTCGCTCCTCCTCGGTCTCGATGACGCGGTCGGGCGCCTGATGGCACACCTGAAAGAGACGGGCCGCGACAAGGAAACCCTCGTCTTCTTTTTCAGCGACAACGGGGGCGCGGGCCGCGAGCCCTTCCTCGCCTACAACACCGGCCGCAACACCCCGCTGCGCGGCGACAAGGGCCAGGTGCTGGAGGGTGGAATCCGTGTTCCCTTCTTTGTATCGTGGCCCGGTCGACTTCCCGAAAATGCGACCTACGACGAGCCCGTGACCGCGCTTGATATCCTACCCACCAGCTGCGCCATCGCGGAGGCCGACGTACCCGCTGGTGTCGAGGGCGTGGACCTTCTCCCCTTTCTTACCGGCAAGACGACCACGCCGCCGCACGCCGCGCTCTACTGGCGCTTCGGCCCGCAGAAAGCGATGCGCGAGGGGCGGTGGAAGCTGGTGGACGCACGCGATTTCAAAACCCGCACCCAGAGCGGTTGGCAACTTTTCGATCTGGGCGAGGACATCGGGGAAAGCCGCGACCTGTCCGCCGACCATCCCGAGATCGTCCAACGGATGACCGGAGCGTGGGAGGCGTGGAACGAGGGGAATGTGCCCCCGCTTTGGCAGGGAAGTCCCAACGAGGACCCCGGCTCGCGGCCCCGTGAGGCGGGCGCGCGGGCTAAGCAAAAGCCCTGACCGGTGCTTGATTTGTCCTTCCTTCCCGGCGCATGGTGGGGGGAAAGCCACCGCTAATCCCCGCCCATGCCCGCCTTTTCCGATCCCTTCCGTGAAGTCCGCGCCGAATCCGGCGTTCTCCGGTGTCCGTTCCACGGCGAGGAGATCACGATGATCCTCCGTCACGAGGAGGTGCGCAAGGCAGCGAAGGACTGGGAGACCTTCAGCTCCGACGCGCCCTTCCGCGTGCCGATTCCCTCGGAGGAGGACGTGCGAACGATGCGCCAGCTTCCCATCGAGACGAACCCGCCCGCGCACACGGAATACCGTGCCATCGTCGAGCCCTTTTTCCAGCGCCCCAAGGATCCAGCGATGATCGCGCAAGTCGAGGCTTTGATCGACCGCCTGCTCACCGAGGCGCTGGAGCGCGACGCCATCGAGATCGTGCATGAGTTCGCGCTGCCGGTGCAGTCCCATGCCCTGACCTATCTTCTCAATGTTCCGGAAGCGGAGGCCGAGACATGGATCGGCTGGGGCATCCACGTCT
>JAHEDC010000313.1 GCA_024641425.1 Verrucomicrobiales bacterium
CGTGAGCAGGTCAAGAAAGCGGGCACCTCGATGCAGCAGGTTTTCGACGCGCTTCAGGTCAATTTGGGTTCGGCCTATGTAAACGATTTCACACTCTACGGCAAGGTCTTCAAGGTCATTGCTCAGGCCGACCGGGATTTCCGCGCCACTCCGGGGGACATCGAGAAGCTGCCGATCCGCAGTTCCAACGGGGAGATGATTCCCCTCGGTGCGGTGGCCACAGTGAGGGAGACGCTTGGCCCGCAAACAGTCACGCGATTCAATCTCTATCCCTCGGTGAAGATACTCGGCCGAGGCGCGCCGGGATATAGCTCGGGCCAGGCGATCGAGATCATGGAGGATATGTCTGCGAAGGAGCTCCCGCCCTCGATGGGTTTCAACTGGTCCGAGCTTTCCTACCAGGAGAAGGCGGCGGGAAACAGCTCAGGCGTCTTTATCTTCGCGGTCATCATGGTCTACCTGGTGCTTGCGGCGCAGTATGAGAGCTGGTCGCTGCCGATCTCCGTTGTCCTCGCCGTGCCGACGGCCCTGCTGGGCGCGGTGTTCGGGGTGACGGTGATGGGGATGGATAACAATGTCTACACGCAGATCGGGATCGTGCTGCTCATCGGGCTCTCGACAAAGAGCGCGATTCTGATTGTGGAGTTCGCGAAGGCCGAGCGCGACGCGGGTAAAAGTATCTTGGATGCGGCGGTCAACGCGACGAAGCTGCGCTTCCGGGCCGTGCTCATGACCGCATTCTCGTTCATCCTCGGGGTCATTCCGCTGCTCATTTCCAGCGGAGCCGGAGCCGAGAGCCGGAAGGTCATCGGTGCGGTGGTCTTCTATGGAATGCTCCTCGCCACGGTGGTCAGCCTGGCGGCGGTGCCGATGCTTTATTATGTCGTGCAGACTCTCAGCGAGAGAATCTCAGGCAAAACGGATTCGGTGAAAGGCGCGGGGGATGCTCCGACGCGCGAAGAAGGATGAGGGGACGCCTCATAGGCTGTTGGTGAAGGCCTGGGGCCTCGCGCGGGCCTCGATGCGGGGGCAGAGATTGGCGATGCTTTCGACGATTTCATCCGGACGGTAGGCATAGTGCGCGAGATCATCCCGCGTGGTTCCTCCGCTGAGAACGAGGATGGTGTGGTATCCCATTTGCACGCCTCCGAGAATATCCGTGTACATCGTGTCTCCGATGATGACCGTCTCCGCCGTGGCGAGGCCGAGTGCTTTGCGTGCGGTGCGCAGCATGACCGGACTCGGCTTTCCGACGGAGAAGGCCTTGCGTCCGGTCGCACGCTCGATCATGGCCACGATGGCTCCGCAACCGGGACGGATACCGGCTTCGGTGGGACAATTCGAATCCATGTTCGTGGCGATGAGTTTCGCGCCGCGGTCAATCATCCGGACGGCTTTCTCGACGTTTTCAAACGAAAGATTCCGACCCTCGCCAACGACGACGTAGTCGGGGTCCTTTTCGACGACGTTATAGCCATTCCGGTGGAGAGCGTGGGAGAGGCCGCCTTCGCCGATGACATACGCCGATCCGCCGGGTTTCTGGCTCGCGAGAAAGCGGGCGGTGGCGGCGGCACAAGTGAAGACGTTCTCCTCCGAAACATGGACGCCCATTCTCCGGAGTTTGAAGGCAACGTCGCGGTGGGTGAGTTGGCTGTTGTTGGTAATAAAGAGGAAAGGGATGTCCCTTTCCTGCAAGAGGGAGATGAAGCGGTCAGCACCGGGAATCAGTTGGCTCCCCCGGTAGATGACGCCGTCCATATCGATAAGAAATCCTAGGCTCATGCGTCCTATTCGTGCATTCCCTGTGCCAGTTTCTGATGACTTTCGGTATTCACGACGAAGGAGGAAATGAATGCGATTCCTGCGTCCCCCGGGGGGGGGCTACTCGACGACGAGGGTGATTTTTCCCCAAGGGGGGATTTCAGCTCTCCGAGACATCGATTTTCCTTTGAAACGGGTCTGAATGGCGGCAGGCGGCCGCGGCTACGGTTACTCGCGATGGGGCTCGTAGTAAGAGGGGGCCCAGGAGATACCCTGAGGCGGAACGTCATCGCCGATGGCTTTGCCCGTCGCGAGTTCGAACGCGACCCCGAGTGGATTTCGGCCCTCGCGGGCACCGCCGGTGTAGGTGCCTTCGCCCCAGTGGTTGCCCAAGGCGAGGAGATCGAAACGGGTAATCTTCGAGAGGTCGCCGCTGGCGACGACGGTTCCTTGGATTTCCGGTTCGTAACCACGCTTGGCCTTGGCCGGATCCGGATCGGTGGCGAGAAGGACTTTGCCTGCGATTTCGAAGTGGAGGCCTTCGCGGGTGGCGTCGGTTTGGCGAATGGTGAGAGTCTGTGATCGGACCTCTTCGCGTGTCCAGAGCGGGGGTTCTCCACGCGTGTTGTCGACGAGATGAAAGCGACATACGCGGTAAGCGATATTCTCGGGAAGGGGGACGGACCTGCCTTGGGCGGCGGAGGCGCTTTCAAGAAGCGCTTTCCATTCCTCCTCACGGAGCCAGAGGTGGTCGCGGGCGGAGAGGAGCCCGAGAAGGGAGCCGTCATTAGCCTCCGCGGCGCAGGTCGCGAAGGAACCGTCCGCGTGATCGAGAATCCGGGTGTAGGTATTCACGACGATCCCACCGGGTGGAAGAATTCGTGTGAAGTGCGGGTCGAGTTCGTCGGGATCGAGGTCGGGAACCTTGACTGCCCCGGGCTCGCGCTCGGCCGCGGGAAGCTTTTTCCACTCGTCGAGGGCGTCTTCGAGCATGGCGATGCGTCGATCGAGGGAACGGTTATTGTTGAAGGCGAGAAGTTTTCCCGAGGCGGTGAAGGCGTAGATGCCCTGGCGCGTCGAGCCTCCCTCACCCTTCCGTGGGCCCTGGTTGGCGATACCGACAAAGTAGCGACCGACCGCGTCATCGCGGCGCCGGGCGTACCAATCGTTCTGCGCGACGGGAATGAAATGCGCGCGGATGAGGCGGATCATTTCGGGATTCGAGAAGACCGACAACCTGTCGGCCACGCCATTGTTTCAAACACAGCCGAGAGGATGGCCGTCCATTTCCCAGAGGAAGAGCGGCTTTCCTTCGGTCGCGGCCTGCTGGCGGGCGGCCCAGAGGTCCGTCTGCCAGGGGATCTCCAGCCAGGTATTCTCCTCGGCCTGCGGCTTTATGAGCGTGGTGAGGCGCTGGAACTCAGCCTCGTCGACAGGTGCGGCGGTGGCCAAGGAGGCGGTGGCGAATAGGAAACAGAGGGTGGTTTTCATGGGATTTCAGTAAGGGGTGCGGGTTGGGAGGACTTGGGAGCGTGTTTTCGCCGCGCGTGCCTACCGATAGGCCCGTGAGGAGATCGCTCTGGAAAGCGGTGTCATTGGTTCGGATCAGGCCGGGGGTGCCGGGAGCGAGACCATCCTCGGCTGCGACGAGCGGGGATGTCGCAGCGAGGACGAGGGAGAGAATAAATCGGCACATGATGGAGTTCGGAAGCCGCAGTGTGGCATGAAACTCGGAGGCAGATCAATGGCGATGTTTGCCTTGAGGGACGAAGTCCGTCGCAGCTTGCTATCTTTCGGCCGGAGCGAGGAAGCGGATTCTCAGGCCCTGGGTGTCCCAGTAGGCACGGATTTCCTTTTCGATGGTGGTGAGGTCGCGACCGCGCAGGAGCCAGCGCTCGGTAGCGTCGCGGGCGGAATCGCGCTCGAGGAGGGCGTCGAGGTAGGCGTTCAGGTATCGACCGTCGCCCGCGGGTGGATCGAGGTGTTGGAAGTAGTGGGCGAGAAGGAGGGACGTCGCGTATTTCCTGAAGGCTTCGGTGGAGGCTCGTTTATTGTCTTCGTTCCAGGATTCGGGGCGCAGATCCATGACCCAGGCGGGGGAGGGGAGGGTGAAGATTCCGTTTTCGCCGACGGGGAGATAGGTCCTCAGGTATTTCCTGGCTTGGAAGGAGATCCCGAGAAAATCGAAGCGAGCGGGGGCGAAGTGGGCGGCGGACATGTATTCGGCGATCCCTTCCCCGTACCAGACAGGCAGGTGAAGGGATCGCGGGAACATGATCTGGTGGGTCAACTCGTGGACGAGAACCCGGTATTGCTCGCGCCGTGGGAGGTCGCTTCGTCCGCTTGGCGGCGGACTGAGTAGGGCGTCGAGACGGATGAGGATCTGGTCGGCACGGGAATCGAAGACGCCGACCGAGCCAACGGGGCCGCCGGCATTCCGATATTCGGCGGCATCGCTGAAGACGACGACGGGGAAGCGTGTGACCTTGCGCGTTTCAGTGGGTTGGACCGCGGTCAAAGGGAGGGCGGCGAGGGCGTTTGAGACGCCTTCGAAGACGGCGGCGATCTCGCCCAAGGCCTTCGCGCCAAGCTGGACGTCGAAGGCGAAGCGATAGTGACGCGTTTCATAGATGAATGCCGGGGCGTCCGGATCCTCGCGGACAAGGGTGAAGCGAGTGTCGGACTGGCCGTCGTATTTCTTTGGCCACGGTGCGAGCGGGGCGGGTACTGCCGTGGGGATGTGGGGGGACTTTGTTTTCGCGCGGTCGTCGAGCCAAGCGCGGACGTGTTTCTGATCGCGGTCGCTGAGTTTTGCGAGGGAGAAGGTGTAGGTTTGACCGTCGACGAGGAGGGTTACTTCGTCCGAGGTCGCGGTTCGGAGAGTGCCGACGAGGGATTTTCCGTCTCGGGAGAACCATTGGCGTGGGGGCTCGGCGGCGCGCAGGGGGATCGCCGCGAGCAGCAAAACCATCAGGGGCATGATCAAAAATGGAAAGCGGGACTCCACGGCAGGAAGATACCGGCGCCTTCTTCCGGAGGCAACCCCGTTCGGGTAGAAGTCTTTCGCGAGGGTTCCCGGTGTCGCCGTTCCTTCACTTGTCCGCGAATTCCGGGCAGCCCCCGTCCCGGCGGCGGGGTGCGGCTAACGCTTGTTGAAGCGGGCCATCTCCCGTTCGGCTTCGCGATTCATGACACGCTTCTTAATGTCCTCACGTTGGTCCTTGTGATCCTTGCCTTTTCCGATGCCGATCTCAATCTTCACGTGGCGGTTCCGCCAATAGGCGCGAAGGGCGACGATGGCGTTTCCGCGAATGTTGCTCTTGAGGAAGAGCTTGGCGATTTCCTTCTTGTGGAGGAGGAGCTTCCGGGGGCGCTTGGCGGTGTGCTGTTCATGGCTGGCTCGCTCGTAAGGCTGGATGTCGCAGCCATAAAGGATGACCTCGTTCTTCTCGACCCTTGCGAACGCGTCGCGGAGATTGATCTTGCCCCCGCGGATGGATTTGACCTCGGTGCCCTTCAATTCGATGCCCGCCTCGAATTTCTCAAGGATATGGTAGTCGCGCAGGGCCTTCTTGTTCTGGGCGATTTCGGAATCCATGGCGGGGCGTGACCCGCGGAGCGAGCCAGTCAAAGGGCGGGCCTCCGCAGGGAGAGGGGGGTGGAGAAGCTAAGAATGCGGAACAGCAAGCGCCCTCAGCCCCGGGGGGGTCAGGCTTCCGCGCTTTCGTCCACTAGTTCGACGGAGATTTTGCCCTCGATAATCTCAAGAAGGGCAATGTCCGCGACTCCGGCGCGGTGGCCGGCGCGGACGAGGGGGGCTCGGCCGGTATTCAGCTGCCGCACCCGCCTCGAGACAAGGTTGATAAGGACGGGAATATCGGGAATCACCTTAGAGGCCTGTTCGACAAGATCGCTTCTCATATCAGATGCTTTTCCACCGACGGGAACGCTCGGCTTTGCGCCCGGTGGCGAAAAGTCGATGATGTTCGGTGCGTCCATGGAGAGTTCGGGGTAATGCGTGTTGGATGGAGTGGAGTGAGCTTCGGGCCGTAAGCTTCAAAGCGATCCCCGCGGGAATGCCGGAGAGGGGACGAACCTATGGCAATAGCACGGGTTCGGGAATCCGCAAGCCCGAATCGTGCTGCGAAGCGAATTAGCCCGGGTTTTCAGGTATTTCCATCTGCTTGGGCCTGTCGGCGGCGCAGCGTGATCTGTTTGAGAGGAGAGCGTTCGGGAGGGCTCCAGGACTCGATGTCGGGATCGTTCGCGAACAGATTGTGGATGATCCGGCGATTGTAGCTGTTCATCGGTTGGAGCTTTACGGGGCGCCCGGTCGCGCGCACCTTTTCCCCGAGGCCTTGCACGTCGCCAACCAAATCGTCCTCGCGCATCGTGCGGAAATGCTCGACATCGATCCTGATGCGCGGGGCGTTCTTCGTGCGGCTCTGGAGGATCCGGTTGACGAGGTATTGGATGTCATCAAGGCGCTCGCCCCGACGGCCGATGAGCCATTCCGCTTCCTCCGTAAAGATTTGGAGGGCGGGCTGGTCGGTCGTCTCGTCCTTGGTCACGTGGACGACGAATCCCAGGTAACCGAGCATGGTATCGACGATTTCCTTGGCCTGATCGATGGGTTCCATGGGAAAGGGTCGGCAGTCAACGGGCAACAGTCAAGGAGGAGGGAGGAAACCCCGAACTTCGAGCTGTGAATTTCTCGTATCGAAATCGGCTCAAGGTTGAGCTCAGCCTCCGGTTCTCGGTCCCTTGGGCTTTTTCGGCTTTTGAGGGGTTCCGCCCATCGGGGGCCGTTTCGGGGCGGGCTTGCGCTTCACGAGAACGGGGTCGCCCTTGCGCTTGGAGATGGCAGTCTGGGCGATGGAGATGATGTTCTGCGCGGTCCAGTAGAGCGCGAGCGCGGAAGCGTAGTTGTAACAGATGACGAGGAAGATCAGCGGCATGAACATGAAAATCCGCTGCTGGGCCTTGTCGCCCGTCTTGGGCGTCATGCGCATCTGGAAAATCATGGTGACGCCCATGAGGAGGGGAAGGAGGTTGAAAGGAAGGGCGAGGCCGGGGATGTGGAAGAGGGTGTCCGGCATGGAGAGGTCCTTCACCCAGAGAAATTCCTCGTGCCGTAGTTCGACGGCGGAACGGAGCATGCCGAAGAAGCCGAGGAAGATGGGCATCTGGAGGAGGATGGGAAGGCAGCCGCCGAAGGGATTGACCCCGTAGTCGCGGTAGAGTTTCATCATCTCCTGGTTGAGGCGCTGCGGGTTGTCCTTGTACTTCTCCCGCATCTCGGTCATCATCGGGGTCAGCAGCGACATGCGCTTCATCGTATTCTGCGACTTATTGTGCAGGGGCCAGATGAGGATGCGGATGGTGAGGGTGATGAGGATGATGGCGACGCCGTAGTTCCCCGTGAAGCCATGGAGAAGGACGAGGAAGGACATGAGGAGTTTGCTGAAAGGGGCGGCGAGCCAGCCGAAGATCGGCAAGGCGCGGTATTGCATGATGGCGTCGCGCTCGCGGCCCATGTCGCGGAGGACGGCGTATTCCTTCGGGCCGAGGAAAATCTCGTAATCGAAGGAGATTTCCTGGCCGGGGGCGAGGTTGAGCGCAGGAAGTCCGGTAGCTCCATGCACGCCGAAGGTCGAGCGGGCGGCCTCGTCGGAATCAGGGTCGGCCTCGCCCTCGTTGAGGACGATGGGGACGCGCTGGGCCCAGACGTTCGCGGAGTAAGGGGTAGAGGCGGAGATATTCTGGGCGAAAAACTGGTCGGTGACGCTTCCCCAGAGGAAGTCGTCGCAGGCTTCCTCGAAGTTCTGCTTGTCCTTCTTTTTGAAGGTATCGACGTGCCGCATTTTCGTCTTGCCCTCGCGGTAGTAGAGGAAGCCGCGTTGGAAGGAGGGTTCCTTCGGGTAAAGCGGGGCCGTGGTCCCATTGTAGAGGTAGTATTCCGAAGAGGTGAGGGTATCGGCCGCGCTGGTGTTCCTCAGCGTGAGTTTCAGGGTGAGCGTGTGCGGCGCGCCGGGAGTGGAGGGATCGACAAGAGCAAAGGATTTGGTGACGTGGAGATTATCGGGGGTGTCGGCCTCGTAGGTGACACCGGTGTCGTTCTTTGTCGTGACCGCGTATCCGGTG
>JAHEDC010000012.1:0-4918 GCA_024641425.1 Verrucomicrobiales bacterium
TAACAGAGTGACGCGCCATCGTCATCAACGAAATTCGCTTGCGATCCCTCCCGACTATTTCGTCTCTGTTTCCTGGGCCGTAATCGTGACCACGAGCGGGCGATGATCGCTTGCTGTAAACCACTCGGGAGCGGCGTGGATGCGGGATTTCTCGCGTTGGACTTCGGGATAGAGGCCGGGACTGGCGAAAATGAAATCGAAGCGGGAATACTGGTCGGCGTAGTCCCAGCAGTAAGTCCAGCGGTACCCGTCCTTGTCCTCGAGTTGGATGTCCGCAAGGTAATCGGGCTTACCGAATCGACCTTGGATCGTTCTGATCGGCGCCTCGTTTCGTGTGTCGTTGAAGTCTCCGTAGAGAAGGAGATTCGTGGAGGGATCGGCAGTGAGAATCGATTCGGCATGCTTGCGCATGAGGGCGGCCTCGTTGCGGCGCATGAGGGCCTGATCGCCTTCCTTGACCTCGCGTTTCGATTTGAGGTGGGTCCCCAGCAGTCGGAGCCGGTAGTTGGGATTAATCTCGACGGTGGCATCGAGCACGCCGCGATTGAAGCCCATCGTGTGATCGCCAAGTTGATAGGTAAGGGTGGTCTGGGAATCGCGGGCGACGATGGGAAAGCGGCTGAAGAGGGCAAGGCGTCGCTCCGAGTCCGATCCGTGAGCGTATTCGAGATGGGGAAGGTCGATTCCGGAAGCCTTCAGACGTGCCTGAAGGTCGGCGGCATCCGCTTCGGACCCGATCTCGCAGACGCCAAGGATGTCGGGTTTGGCCCCGGCGATCATCCGCAGGAGGGCGGCGGTCTCTGTCTCCGGCTTTGGGGCCTCCTTGACGAATTCTCCGGCAATCCTGCGATCCATCTTCAAATAGTTCTTCAGGTTGTAGGCGACGAAGATGACCTCGTCCGCAGCCGCGGCCTGATCGAGGGAAGGGATCAATAAGGCGAGAGCGAGGGACGGAAGGAGGATATGCGAGCGTTTCGGCATGGAGGCAGTTTGCGCGGTCGCCGCGGGGGCGGCAAGTGCGAAAAAGCCGGTGAAGCAGGGCTTGTGCGGAATGAAGTTCCCGGGCAGCCGTGAGAAGATGGTGCGGATGTTACGTCGGCTGCTCGACCGCGGAGCGCCGCCCGGGCACCACCAAATCGGCGGCGCGCGGTTCGATGACGCTCAGGGCGATGCCAAAAATGAAGCTAAAGGTGGTGATCATGGAACTCGACATCGATGCCATTCCCCGCCATTGGTAGGGGGCGGACGGGGGTTCCCATCGCGAAGGGAGGGCGAAGCTGGATCCGTATCCCGGACGTTGCCTGACGGCAGGCGGAACGGTACGGCCGACTCTTCCGGATCTTCAGGCAGAACGCCGAAGTCATCAGCGTGTGACGTTCTGGAACGATTGCGACGGGCAGCGCTGGCTGAAGGACTTTCCTTGGAAACGGGTGAGCCATCCGCTGATCGTCGACCGCGAGCGAAAGCCGGAACCCGCCTTCACGGTGGTGATCGAGGAGCCGGCGGACACCTATGCCGGAAAAGGAAAAAGAGCAGCTATTTCCCCGGAAGTTCCCACACCGGATCGAACGGGGCGGATTCGTCGAGCATCGCGCTGACCGCGCGGGACATCAGGAGAAGGGAGGGCCCGTCATTCGGATACTCGAGGAAGATGTTGCCGAGAATGGAGGAGGCTTTGGTGAAATTCTGTCGTTCGAACTCAACGAGGGCTTGCTCGTAAGCTTCCCTGAGGCCGGTCCAATTCTCGCGCCCGAGGGTGGCGAGCTCATATAGTTCGACCGGCTCCTGGATATTGTTTACCTTGACGGTGCAGAGGCGCCGGAGCCTGGCGTCCGGGCTCAGCTGGTTCTTCGTCTGGCCGGTGATGAGCACCTCCGAGCGGAGGTACTTGGTGGCGCCCTGGACACGGCTGGCGAGATTGACCGTATTTCCCAGTGGGCCGTACTTGAACTTCCGGCGCGTTCCCACGTTGCCGACGAAAACTTCGCCGGTATTGATACCGATGCCGACGGCGGTTTTGCTTTTCACGGATTCTTCCCAGCGCGTATCGAACTCGGGAAGAATGGAAAGCATTTCGATGGCGGCGGTGCAGGCCAGTTGGGCGTGGTTCGGCTCATATTCAGGTGCCCCCCACATCGCCATCAGTTCATCGCCCGTGTAATCGACGAGGACTCCGCCGTGACGCATCACGCTGTCGGAAAGGATTCCCATCACATCGCGAAGCCAGCTGATCGTTTTGATCGGCCCAAGGCGTTCGCTGATGGTGCTGAATTTCCGGACGTCGCAGAAGAGCACGCTGACTTCGGCTTTCTTGCCCTCCATTTCGAGCAGGTCGGGATGCCGGACGATCTCGCGGGCCAGTTCGGGGGTGAAGAACTGTTCGTAAAGTTGCTCGCGGAGGCGTTTTTTCTCGAGGCAGGCGTCAACGCGGGCCTTGAGAAGGTCGAGGTGGACCGGACGGGAAAGAAAATCCTCGGCACCGATCTCGATGCAGCGAACGGCGTCGGCGACTCCGTCGAGACCTGTCAGGACGATGACGGGAGTATGGCGCAAGTGGCCGGTCTGCCGCATGTTTTCGAGCACCTGGAAGCCGTTGATTTCCGGCATGAGGATGTCAAGGAGGACGAGGTCGAAGGTGCGATCACGGATAAGGTCAAGGGTCTCGCGCCCATCGCAGGCAAAAGTGACAGTATGGTGGTGCCTCTCGAGGAAGCGGGCCAGGATCTCACGATTTGTCGCATTGTCGTCTGCGACGAGGATGGAAGCGGGCTCGACCTCGCGCTTGACGCTCCCGACAAAACTGCGGTCGATCACCGGTCGGGCCGATTCCCCGGCGTTCTTTAGATCATGCCCGATGACATCGGCCTTCCACCCGGTGGGCTGGCTCACCGTTCCATTGAGCACCTTCAGGCATTGTTCGGTGAATCGGAGGACTTCCCGCAAATCCCCGCTGAGGGCATCCTCGTCGTGGTCGAGGATGAGGAACTGGCACGGCCCCATGATGTGGTTGAGGCGGTTCTTGATGTCGTGCCGGATCGTGCTCATCTCGCTTTCGACGCCGCGTTCATCAAGATAGGCAGGGAAATGTTCGGCGTGGAGTTTGTCCTTAACGAAGGAGTAGAGTTCGGTAGCGGCGGAACGGATCTTCCGGAGGTCCTCGAATTCGGTGGGATCAAGACCGACGTCCCGACCGGCGTTGTCGAGGAGCATGCTCGTACTCACAATGGCATCGACGGGGGCGAGGAGCGCGTCGCGCATGTCGTCGAGAAGGCGTTGCTGGGCTCCGTTCACGGATCAGTTCGGGGTCAGGATTTCGGTAGATGTTCCTCGATGGCTGCGAGGAGGGAAGCGAAGTCGATGGGTTTCGCCTGCATGGCATCGCAGCCTGCCTCGGAAATGCGTTTCTGGTCGTTGGCCATCGTTTGCGCGGTGAGGGCGATGATGGGAATGGAGCGGGTGGATTCCTGGGATTTCAATTGCAGGGTCGCTTCCAGTCCGGCGGTGTCGTTCTTGGCGGTGCCGGGAGCGTCGGGCATTTTGATGTCCATGAGGATGAGGTCGGGTTGTTCCGACTCCGCCTTGGCGAGCGCATCGCTCTTGTTATCGGCGACAAGGGTTTCGTAGCCCTTTCGCCCAAGCAGGCGGGTGAAGATGGCGATGTTGTCGGGTTCGTCCTCGACGACGAGAATCTTGGCAGGCATGATGTGGAGTAGGGGCTTTGGGGCTTTAGTGGTCCGTGGATTTGACACGACCGCCGACGCGGCGATGGATCGTTTCAAGGAGATCCTCGTGGGAGATGGAACCCTTCTCAAGCACGCGCGTCACGGAGAGGCCGAGGATTCGGCGTTCCTCGTCGGTGAGGGTTTTGGCCGTCACGACGATGACGGGGATATTTTCCCATGCCGGATGCCGGCGGAATTCGGAGAGGAACTCGAACCCGTCCATAACCGGCATCATGAGATCGAGGATAATGAGGTCTGGTCGGGAATCGGCGAGGATGCCGAGTGCCTCGGCGCCGTGTTCAGCCTCCAGAACCCTCCAGCCATCCTTGAGCAGGACGCGCCGGAAAAGGGCGCGGGTCGCTTCCTCGTCGTCGACGACGAGAATCGAATCGTGTTTGCCAAGACTGGTCAGATTGCCGAGCACCTGGGAGAAGCGATTCCAGTCAACGGGTTTCACGAGGTAGTCGTCGGCCCCGAGGGCGAAACCCTTCGCCTCCTTGTTGAGGATCGTGACCATAAGGACGGGGATGTTGGCTGTGGCGGGGTCCGACTTCAGCGTGGAGAGGACTTCCCAGCCGTCGAACTCCGGCATGACGGCGTCGAGGGTGATGGCGTCGGGCTGATCCTCGCGGGCCAGCGCGATGCCTTCCTTCCCGTCACTGGCACAAATGACCGTGTATCCTTGTTTCTCAAGGTGACGACGCATAATCTCACGGACGTCGGGATCGTCGTCGATGACGAGGATCTTGCGGCTGCCAGGAGGGATTCCCGGAAGCGCTTCAGGGATCGCGGCGGCGGCATCTCCCTGTCGGCAGGGAATCCGGATCAGGAAGGTCGTGCCTTCTCCGAGCACGCTGGACTCGAGGCCGACGTGACCGTTCATCATCCGGCAAAGCTCGCGGCTAATGGCGAGACCGAGGCCGGTTCCCGACTCGTTGGCCTTCTTGTTGGTGTAAAAGACGGTGAAGATCTTCGATTGCTCCTCCTCCGTCATGCCCCGGCCCGTGTCCTTGACCCGGAACTCGATCCAGTCGCTGCCCTTATCGGTTTTCCGTCGGGTCTCCAGAGTGACGGTGCCATCCTTGGTGAATTTGCTCGCGTTCCCCATCAGATTGACGATGACCTGACGGAGTCTCTTGGCATCGGTCTCGATGACGCCGAGATTCGCTTCCGAGTCCATCACGATCCGGTTGTTG
>JAHEDC010000012.1:4928-30821 GCA_024641425.1 Verrucomicrobiales bacterium
TTGAGTTCGACGTCGGCGGGCTCGAGGGTGATGCCCCGCATGGTGATTTTCTGGTAATCGAGGATGTCGTTGATGAGTTCGAGCAGGGCCTTGGCGGCACGCCGACTCTTGCGCACGTCGTCGCGCTGTTCATCATCGAGATCGGAGGTTTCGAGAAACTGGAGATAGCCATCGACGACATTCAGGGGATTTCGCAGTTCGTGGCTGACATTGGCCAGAAAGGAGTCCTTTTCACGGGCGAGTCCCTGGAGTTTCTCATTCGCGTCCTCCAGTTCGCGGGTGCGTTCGCGGACGCGGTTGTCCAATTCGTGGTGGCTGGCCTGCACCTCGTTGAACAGCCTCTTCAGGGCGCGCGCGATCTCCCCGACTTCGTCCTGGCGCGAGACCGGAAGGGATTTCGTCATATTTTCGATTTTCTCCCGGAGATCGTCGTGGCGGGTGTCGGCGACGGACTGGGCGGTGGCGGTGATCTTGCGGAGCGGTCGGACGAAGAAGAGGGCGGCGACGAAGGCGATTACGCCGCTCCCCAGGGTCCAGCCGATGACCTTGGTGCGGAGGGTCTTCATCTCGCGGACGATATTCGAGACGAGTTCCTCCCGGAATCCGGAGAAGAGGAGGAGGTATTGCCGGGGGCCCGCTACGGTGTTCAGGTTGATGCGAACGAAATAGAGGTCGCAGTTCGCGCACTCGACCTCGTTCTTCCAGTCGATGCCATCGAAATCGGCGCCAAACCTTTCGAGGAAGGCGTTTTCCACGATTTCCATGGAGTGGTCGATTTCCTCGCGCGATTTCGCGAGGATGCGGATCTCGTTGATCGGCGGTGAGAAACCGCCGAAGGCCGAACCGAAGGGAGCGATGCGTCGGGTAATCTCGCGAAAGAACGCGCTGCGGGCGGCGGAATCCTTGTGGACGCTATCGATTACCCCGGGGCCGGGCTTGCCTTCGATGATGTGATATGCGGGATTGATGGGAATCCAGTAGAGCGGCTCGAGGCGCTCCACGGAAAGCAACTGCACGTCCCTTTGGGAGTTGTCTTCCTCCGATTGTTTTTGTTGTTTGGCAATGGCATCCAAGAAAGTCTGCGCGTGTTCGAAACGATCCCTCTCCCTGATATTGGGTTGGAAAAGGAAGCGGTTGTCTTCATCGACGAGGAGCATGAGGTGCCGAGACGAGTTCGCGCGATCGAGCGTCATCGTGACGACGACGAACTGGTCGGTTCCCTGCATCCGGAATCCGGCGGAGATGACGGGTGCGAAGTAGGGTTCGGGAGAGCCCTTGAAGGCGGAGATGTCGAGGCGCTCGATCGCGGTGAGTTGCACCCGGTCGGGCTGGCCATCGACCAGTCCGGAGATCATGGCATCCATGTCCTCCAATTTGGAATCCTCGCTCCGAGTGAAGATAGGAAATCGGTCCGCGACATTCCCCGAGGAGACGATCTCGACGCAAAGATAGTTTTCCCAGCGATTTCTTTCCGCCCCGAGGGCCAATTCCTTGAATCCGAGGCGAAACTCGTTGTCCTCGCACAGGCGGCGGGTGACGAATTCGAGGACTTCGATCTGATTGTGGATTTCCCAGGCGCGCAACGAGGCCTCGTCCGCAAGATCGACGATCTCATGGTCGGTGACGATCAGTTTCGTATCCTCGAAGAGCTTGGTCGCCGTGAAATATGCGGTCGGGGGAACGAGCGCGAGCACAAGGAGAGCGGTTTTTTCCTGGACGCCAAACTTTAATTTCATCGTACCGGTAGCGGGAGAAAAACAATAGAGGCCCAGCGGATGCAAGGGGAGGGCCGACCCGACGAGTTTAGGAGGCGACTGAGACTCTCGTCAATCTCCAAGATAGGGGACGCCCTGCCGGTGTCGATTATTCAATCTGAAGTGTGAAGGCGGTTTTTCCGGAAAAAATCCTAAGAAAGCCTTCATCCATCCGTTCCAGAGAAAGAACAAACCCATGATGTCCGAAAAAGCGCCCACGGAGAATCCCGCCGCCGATCTGGTGAAAACCGCCCTGGAAGAATACCAGGGAGCCCTGATCGGCTACGCGGCGAGCATCCTCGGGGACGTGGAGCGGGCCAGGGACGTGGTGCAGGACACTTTCCTCCGGCTCTGGCAGCAGGAACCGGAGAAAGTCGCCGACGGGCTCAAGTCCTGGCTCTTCACCGTGTGCCGGAACCGCGCCTTCGACATCCTCAGAAAGGAGAAACGTATGACCCATCTCGAATCCCAGGAACTCGAAGCCGTCGCCGGCGGGGCGGACGATCCCGCCGAAGCGGCCGAACGCGAGGAATCGCACCGTAACGTGCTGCAGTTCCTCGACCGCCTGCCGGAGAACCAGCGGGAGGTCATCCGCCTGAAATTCCAGGGCGACCTCAGCTACAAGGAGATCAGCGCCATCACGAGCCTGAGCGTCGGCAACGTCGGCTTCCTCCTCCACACCGGCCTCCGGCGCCTCCGCGAGATGCTTGTCCGCCAGGCGGTGTGAATTCCTCACTCTTTCCAAATCCTACCTTATAGATCGCCATGAAAACCTTGGACGAAAATGATCCCCGCCTGACCGCCTACGCGTTGGACGAACTCGACGCCGGCGAGCGGGAAGCCGTTGAAACTTACCTCGCGGGGAATGCCGCCGCCCGCACCGCCGTGGAGGAGATCCGCGAGACGGTAGCTACGCTGCGCGACGAGTTCCGGGGCGAACCCGCGCTCGCCCTTGGGGCGAAGCAACGCGAGGCCGTCCTCGGGAACGGGACTCCACTCGATGATGCGGAAAGCAAGATCGTGCGGCCCGGTGGCTTCAGCCGGGTCTCGCGCTTCCTCGGGATCGCGGCGGTGGCGGCGTGCCTGGGGCTGGTTTCGGTCGTCGGGCTAAGGCACTTCATGGAGGAGGTTTCGCGACCCGCCTTGAAGGAGGCTGCCGCTGAATCGGAAAAAGCCACCGCGCGAAAGGAGCAGGCTTCTGAGGAGGATCGGAGTGGGAGTGTGAACACGGAGACCCGGTTTATGAAGCGCGACGAGAGCGCGGTGCCGGCACCTGTGGATGCCCTCGCGTCCGATCCGCAGGCTGCCGCGGAGGAAGCTGGTGCGTCCGGGCCTTCGGCGGTGGCGGACAACGTTGCAGCGGGGAAGGCATCGGCGGCGATGCGACAAGTGGCTCCCAAGCCGGTTCCTTCCGATTATGCGGCGTCCCCGAAGAAGAAGGACGCTCCGGTATCCCGAGAGACGATACCGGAGATGCCGTCCTTGGATGCGGCGCCGTTTGCGGAAGCGATTTCGGCTCCAGCGCCTGCGGGGAGTTCCACAGGTTTTGGCGACGGTTTCGGAGGCGGTGGAGCGGGAGATGGACTTGGCGGCGGGAGTTTGTTGGGGGGGGCTTCTGCCAACGATCCTTCTGTCGCCGGAATGCGCGAAAGCAAGCAACTTCGGGGAGCCAGCAAAGTGGAATGGAGCGGGGCAGTGGCTCCGAATTCTACCGCCGAACCCGCGGACAAACCCATGCCCAAGATGGCGGAACTTCAGAAATCCGAATCCGATGCGGCGGCTCCCGAACTTCGCCGCCGGACGGCCCTTCCCGCTGCCGAAGAGCGCGCCGGTGCCGCCGGCGAGCGCTACGCCGAGCTCATCGACAATCCCTTCGTCTCCACCTGGGACGAGAATGTCTCGACCTTCTCCATCGACGTGGACAATGCCGCGTATTCCAACATCCGGCGCTTCGTGACGCGGAACCACCAGTTGCCGCCGAAGGACGCGGTGCGCATCGAGGAGATGATCAATTACTTCGACTACGACTACCCGCAACCGGCGGACAAGCATCCGTTTTCGGTAAATCTGGAGGTCGCGTCCTGTCCTTGGGAGAAGGAAGCGCGGCTGGTTCGGATCGGTCTGAAGGGCCTCGAAATGCATCCCGACCAGCGGCCGGCCTCGAACCTCGTCTTCCTCATCGATGTCTCGGGCTCGATGTCGAGCGACGATAAGCTGCCGCTCCTCCAGAGCGCGATGATGGCGCTCGTCGATGGCCTGAACGAGGACGACAGCATTGCCATCGTCGTCTATGCCGGGAGTTCGGGACTCGTGCTCGATTCGACTTCGGGGGATTTGAAAGGCAAGATCAAGGAGGCGCTGGGCAAGCTGCAGTCGGGAGGCTCGACGAATGGCGGGCAGGGGATCGAACTGGCCTACGCGACGGCGAAGCGGCACTTCATCGAGGGTGGGGTGAACCGGGTCGTCCTCGCCTCCGACGGCGATTTCAACGTCGGCGTGACGAACCGCGACGACCTCATCGCGATGGTCGAGGAACGGGCGAAAAGCGACGCCATTTTCCTCACCGTGCTCGGCTTCGGACAGGGAAACCTGAACGACAACATGATGGAGCAGATCGCCGACAAGGGGAACGGGAACTACTTCTACATCGACAACGGGAAGGAAGGCCAGCGCGTGCTGGTCGACCGCCTGAGCGCGACACTGGTGACGATCGCGAAGGACGTGAAGATCCAGGTCGATTTCAACCCGGCGAAGGTCGCGCGTTACCGGCTCATCGGCTACGCGAACCGGATGCTGGCGAACAAGGATTTCCGCGACGACACGAAGGACGCGGGCGAAATCGGAGCCGGGCACACGGTGACGGCACTTTATCAAGTGCTCCCCGCCGGAACCGAGAAAGCCGTGGCCGAGGCGGAGGAAAAGGCGCGCGTAGAGTCGGAAGAGTCGAAGTATCTCCGGCCCAGGGCGGCGCTCGGGGACGCGGAGGCGGCGCGGGCGCAGGAACTTGTTTCCAGTGAGGAACTCCTTACCGTGCGTCTCCGCTACAAGCAGCCGGACGGTGAGAAGGCGGAGGAATTCGAGGTCGGGATCACCGATCCCGGCACGCGCTGGGAGGAAGCGAGCGGGGACTTCCGTTTCGCGGCCTCGGTGGCGGGTTACGGGATGTTGCTCCGCGACTCCGAGTATAAGGGACTCCTCAACTACGACCTCGTGCTCGAACTCGCCGACGAGGGGAAGGGGAGCGATCCCCATGGCCTCAGGGCGGAGTTCATTGATTTGGTGGAGTCCTCGAAAGCGATGTCCGGGGATGGCGAATAGGGTTGGGGCTTCTCTTTTCCGCTAGACGTCGGGAACATGCGCTCCAGAGTTGGAGGCATGACCAATTCATCGCCAGATGCTCCGGTGGGCCGGGGATGGTTTCGCTGGCTGCTGACGGTGATTCTTCCCGTCGCAGTTGCAGGCGGAGGTCTTCTTTGGCATTTGGGGGGCGAGAAGCCGCCTGGGGTCCGGCCGCTCGATCCCGCGCACGGCATCGTCCTCCGGCTGAACTGCGGCGGACCGACGTTGGGTGAGCCGGGGATGGACAATTATTGGGAAAGTGACGCCGCTTACGCGCAAGGAGGCCGCCTTCACTCCGGTGGGCGAAACATGGAAATGGGGGAGATCCCCGAGTTGGGGCCAATGGAACTCTACCAGACCGTGCGTCGGTCAAACCATTACTTTATATTCCGTGATCTCGCGCCCGGTCGCTATACGGTGAGACTGCATTTCATTGACAGCAGCAAGAAGAAGCGGCTCTACATGGACTATGTGATCAATGGGGTGAAGGTGCTGAATGGGTTTGATGTCGCCACCGAGGCCGGAGGCAAGAACCGGCCCCTCGTGAAGGAGTTCGTCACGGAAGTCCGGCATGATCTTCGCATTCTGGCCTCGGAGGATGACGGACTGGATGTTTTCGAGGCTGGCCTCGAAATCATCCGAGGCGGAGGCGAGGTCAGCCCCGCGGCCGCCGATCCGGGGAGGACATTCATCGGGCGCAAGGGACAGTCGGGCTCCGATGCTCCGGTTCCGGACGATCTGCCATGGCTTCGCCGCGAATGCGGGGACGGTGCGCTTGCCTATTCCGCGGATGCTCGGATTTTCCTCGTTGAACTGGCGGACGGCATGACACGGGAGATCGGGCAGGGATGTTGCGTCGAGTTTTCGCCGGACGGAACGAAACTGGCTTGGATCGACGGCGTTACGGTGAAGGGGCGGCTCCGAAAGGGAGACCCGATCGTTCGTACTGTCCAGGCGGGCGTGCGACCGGAGGCTGGCGTGCACTGGGTGGGCAACGAGGCGCTCGTTGTGGAATTGGATACCGAGGCGCAGGAAGGATGGCATCGGATATCACTCGATGGAAAAACGATCACGCCGTTGCCGGAAATCGATGCTTTGGGGCCGGGTCTCATTGAGACGGACGTCAAGCTCTGCGAGGACGGGGTCTGGTCCTACGTGAGCGAGCGGCAATGGGCGACCTCCGATGGGAAGCGGGGTCTGCTAAGCGGCAATTGTTCGGTCAGCCTTTCTCCCGACGGGCTGAGCGCGACGGCGCTGCTTCCCGGGCACCGCATGTGCCATCTGGACGCCATTCGGGAGGGCGGCATTTCAGGCCGGATGAACTGGCTTTACGACGAGGGCTTTGACAACCATCGATGGTCATCGAATGACCCGCGATTCGTTGTCTGCCTCGATGAGGCGAGCACCGGTATGGTCATCGCCCTCTCACGGGGTGCCTACGCAACGCGCATGGGGAAAGCAGGCAGAGCGGGAGGGCAGATGTATGGCGACTTCACCGTTGGGGCGGGAGAAGGCGGGATCTGGGAGACGCGGTGAACCGGACGACGGTTGGGAAGCGCAAAGCCGTTTCGAGTCTCGGAACGAAGCGAAATCGGATTCAGGGCTACTTCTGCCGCTGGATATCGATGGATTGGAGGGGGAAGAGTTCCGACGGAGTGTGGGCTTCCTTGAAATACTCTTCGGCGCGGACGACGATTTCCGGTTTCTCGGCGGCGAGGTTGTGCGCCTCGCCGGGGTCGTGGCCGAGATGGTAGAGTTCGGTGACGATCTTGCCCTTGACGAGATTTTGGCGGATGGCCTTCCAGGCATCAAAACGGATGGCCTGTTGGCCGCCGTATCCGGGAGACTCCCAGTAAAGATAATCATGCTTCTTCTGACCGTCGGTCTCGCCGAGGAGCGTGGGGAGGTAGCTGATACCGTCGATCCCCGGAGGCACCTCGGCGCCGGCGATCTCGCAGACGGTGGGCATGACGTCATAGAATCCGATCGGGAGATCGGATTTGGTGCCGGGTTTGATTTTTCCAGGCCAGCGGGCGACGAGAGGAACGCGGATGCCCCCTTCGTTGAGGCCGCCTTTAAGGCCACGAAATTTGCCGGCACTCTCGAAGAACGCGGAGTCGGAGCCCCCAAGGCGATCATAGGTGGGGCCATTGTCGCTGGTAAAAACAACAAGCGTATTGTCGTCGAGTCCGAGTTCCTTTACACGGGTCATGATTTGACCGATGCCGTCGTCCATGTGGCTCACCATGGCCGCATAAGCGGCACGGGGGAAGGGATGCTGCAGGTAACCGACATGCTTGTAGTCTTCCTCGGGGATCTTGCCCTTGTACATTTCGAGCCACTTGTCGGGAGTTTGGAGCGAGAGATGGGGGATGGCGAAGGGAAGGTAGAGAAAGAAAGGACCATTCTTGGAAGCATTGAGGAATCCGAGCGCCTCTTCAACGAAAGCGTCTTGGGAATGAATTGCTCCGGTCAGTTCACGGGTGTTTCCTTCCTGGGGAATCTGCTGGTCGTTGCGCCAAAGGAATTTCGGGTAGTGGTTGTGTGCGTGAACCTGGCAGAGGTATCCGAAGAAGAGGTCGAATCCCTGTGTGTTCGGGTCCCCGCTCGTTCCATGGTGCCCGAGACCCCATTTGCCAATGGCGGCGGTGGCGTAGCCCTTGCCTTTCAGTAATTCGCCGAGGGTGACTTCTTTCGCCGGGATGGCGATTTGGCCGGGGAAAGGGAACTTCTTCTCCGAACCGTCCAGCGGGTTCATGTTGTCCCGCACATAGGCATGACCGGGATGCTTCCCCGTGAGAAGCACACAGCGCGAGGGGGCACAAACGGCATTGCCGGCGTAGGCCGAGGTAAAGCGAATGCCCTCGGCGGCGAGGCGGTCGATATTCGGGGTCTTGATGATCTTCTGCCCGTAGCAGCCGAGTTCGCCGTAGCCGAGATCGTCGGCCATCATAAAAATGACGTTGGGTTTTGGTTCGGCGCGGGCGGTGAGGATGGCGAGGAAGAAGGCGAGAAGGGCGGGGCGGGACATGAGGTGAACAGGGAGTTGAAGTCGAGTGATTCTAAATGATGGGCTCGTTCCAGCGTTTCGTCCATTGCGAGGTTTGCCAGCCGTCCTTCGACTGAAGTTCGCGGACGACGAGTCCGGTGGGCGAGGCTTCCACGTAGAAGAATCCCTGCACGCCACCGCTGAAGTGACCGGCATTGTCGACGTTGAAGACGCGGATGCCGTCCGCGAGGTCGGGGCCGATCTCGGAGCCGTTCCATCGGGTGACGCTGGTGCCATGGGTATGGCCGTGGAAGTCGGCAAGGACGTTATAGTTCGTGATGGCGTCGTGGAAATCATGGACATCGTCCGGATTCCATTCGAAGTCGGGCATCTTTTCGGCATCCGCCGGAAAGCGCGAGTAGCGGGCGATGTCAACATGTTGGATCAGGATGGCCGGGCGCCCGGAAGGGGCATTCTTCGCGAGATCGTCCGCGACAAAACGAAGGCTGTCGCGTGGTGCGTAACGGCGCTGGCGAGCGGCGGGTACCTCATCACGGGCTACCGTGATACCGCCGGTGACGAAATGGAGACCCCCATGGTTCCACGAGCAGAAAAGACCGTTCCCCGAAATTCCGACGAGGTTCTTGCGGTGGCGATTGCGCTTGGCGATTCCGTCGATGACGAGGCCCTCGCTCTGCGGGCTGTCGTGATTGCCATGGACTTCGTAGACGGGGTAGCGGAGCTGCGTGCCGGTGCCGTCGAGGCCAAAATCCTCCTCGTAGGCGGCCCATTCGGTCGGCATGAGTTGCCGGTATTTCGGATTGCCCGCCTTGTCGCCGCTTTCGATGAGATCGCCGCCGTGGATGACGAAGGCAGGAGCGCGGACGGTGCCACCGCCCAGGGAATCCGGGATCGCGCGACCGGGCAATTCATTCAGCGTGGTCATGAGCCGACCCGTGATATCGCGTGAGCGAGGGTCGAGCCGAGTCGGGTTCTCCAGATCGCCGTGGTAGTGGGTGTCGGCGACGACGAGGAAGCTGAAAGGAGATTCATCTTCGGCGGCCCTGGAGCGGGCGCTGGGGATGAGGGCCGCTGCCGCGCCACCGCGAAGGAACTGGCGTCGTTTCATGAGAATCTGTAGGACGCTGGGACGCGATGCTTTCGAGTTTTCATTCGGGTCAGGTTACGGCATGATACGGCACCATGAAAAGCACCCATTTCCTTTCCCTTGCCGCCGCCGCATTGGCGAGCGGCGGACTCCTCGCCCCCGCTTTCGGAGCCGATGAGGCGACGTTCGAAACCAAGCCGCTCCGGGCCCTGCTCATCACCGGTGGCTGTTGCCATGACTATGCGAAACAGAAGCTCATTCTCCCTGAAGGAATCGGCGAACGGGCCAATGTCGTTTTCGACGTTGTCCACGAGGGCGGAGAGTCGCGCGATCACCGCGTAAGCGTTTACGAGAAAGACGGCTGGGCGGAGGGCTATGATGTCATCGTCCATAACGAGTGTTTCGGCTCCATGACCGACGACGCGTTGATTGGGAAGATTACGAAGGCCCACGCGGATGGCGTGCCGGCGGTGACGATTCATTGTAGCACCCACAGTTACCGGAATGCGAAGACGGACGAGTGGAGGAAACTCCTTGGCGTTTCCTCCTACAATCATGGAAAGAAACACCCGATCACGATGACGAACATCAAGAAGGATCACCCGGTGACGAAGGGTTTCCCCGAAAGCTGGACGACTCCGGATGGCGAACTCTACAACATCGAGAAGGTCTGGGACACCTGCACGCCTCTCATTGAAGGACAGATCGACAATCCGAAGAAGCAACCCTGTGTCTGGGTGAATACCTACGGCAAGGCCCGTGTCTTCGGCACCACGGTGGGTCATCACAACGAGACGATGCTTGAGGATACCTATCTCGATCTCATCACGCGGGGGTTGCTCTGGAGTTGCGGCAAACTGAACGACGATGGAACGCCGATGAAGGGCTACGGCCCGAAGTGAGAACGATGTCCCGGCGATGACACCGGGACTTCCCAAGTCATGCGGCCTTATCTTCCCTGCGGGCTTCTGACTTCACTGGGCGCATTCCTCGCGCTGGTGACGTTGAGGTTCAATCAGTACCGCTTGGGTTGGATCAAGGATGCTTTCGCATTGCTGTGGTCTCCGGACCGGCGTGAGGTTCTTCATTTGGAACGATTGAACGGGTTTTTCTTTTTCACCGACCGGTTTCTGGATTAGTCGACGTGGGTGCTTTGGAGCGCGTCGGCGTCGACGCGCTTCGTTTTTCTGGATGGTGAGGCTTCCTTCCTCCCGACCTTGCCGATCGTTTGCACGGGAGCAATGCTCCGGTTGTTCGCGATCCACCGCATCGCGAAATCGCGGGTTCGAGATTTCGGGATTCCGTTCGAATACGATGGCTTCGGAGTCTTCGCCCGATCCCGCACGGAGTGGCGCGAGTCGATGCGGATCGAACGAACCCGGATGCTCGGATTCGCTGGCCTTGCCGTTTGCCTCGTCCTTTGGATCCGGCTGACGGGCACGGATTGATCACTTGGCGGATTCCGCGAGGCAGTAGAGGAATTTCTCGCCACGCAGGAAAATATCCTTGCCGGCGAGGGCTGGGCTTGCGCTGAGGCGGTCCGCGAGTTGATTGGCGGCGAGGAAAGCGGGTTCCCTCGCGGTGCTTAGGACAAGCGTGACGCCGGTGCGGTCGGTGATGTAGAGGCGACCGTCGGCGGCGACGGGCGAGGCGTAGATGTCGCGTAGGTTGCCAAGCCGGAAAGGGCCTGTGGGCTCATCTCCGGTGTGGAATTCGAGGCGGGTGAGGACTCCCTGGTAGTGCGAGAGAAAGTAGATGGCATTGTCGACGAGAAGCGGGGAAGGGACGTAAGGCGTGCGACTGGTTCGATGCCAGATGACGTGATCGCCTTCGGTGAGGTCGCCTTTGGCTCCTTCGAGTCGAATGGCGAGCATGGCCTTCTTTTCATAGCTACTTCCGGCCACGACGATACCGTCGGCGGCGACCGGGGAGGCGACGACATTCTGCGAGAGCCCGCCGCATTCCCAGAGGACTTCTCCCGTGCGCAGATCGTAGCCGCGAATGCGCTTCGTTCCGCTCACGATGAGCTGCGGCACACCGCGATGTTCATAGACAATGGGGGAGGCCCATGAGGTCGCCTCGTCCCGGGCCACGCGCCATTTTTCCTCGCCGGTTTTCTTGTCGAGGGCGACGACAAAGGAGCCCGCCTCGTGGTCCCAGTTCACGGCCAGGGTGTCGCCGTGGAGGGCGGGCGTCGAGCCCTCGCCGTGGCCGTGTTTGCTCTGCATTTCGCCGAAACCCTTCTTCCAGACGATCTCGCCCTCGAGGGTCAGGCTGTAGAGCCCGTGGGTGCCGAAAAAGGCGTAGACGCGCTCGCCGTCGGTGGAAGGAGAGGCCGATGCGAGGCTCCCCGTCGTGTGGCCGGCGGCGTGGGGAAGGGTTTCGAGGAGGGTCTTCTCCCAGAGGATCTTGCCAGTCCGCCTGTCGAGGCAGAGAACGAGAAAGCGGTGTTTCTGCGAGATGGGATCGTTGTCGTGCTCACCGGGAGCCCCACTGTAAAAGGGGGTGACTTTCTCTCCGAAAGGCTCGGCGGCCGTAACGAAGACGCGGTTCCCCCACACGGCGGGCGTGGAATGGCCCTTTCCGGGAATCGCGGTCTTCCAGCGGATATTCTTCGTTTCGCTCCATTCGACCGGAGGGGTGGCCGTAGGGGATTCACCCGTCATGAGCGGGCCGCGCCACTGTGGCCAATTATCGTCCGCCTGGACGGTGGTGAGGGCGCAGATCAGTGCGGGAAAGAGCAGTTTCACGCGGCAAGAAGCGCCCTCCCGAGCTTCCCGTCAACAGGAGGGCGAATCTATTCCCAGAGGCGCTCCGGATACTCGCCGGCGGCGATGAGATTCCGGATCGATTCCATAACGTGCGGTTTGTCCTCCTGATAGGTGACGCCGAACCACGCGCTCGTGGTGCCGAGGACGTCAACGGTCGCAGTGCCCGCTTTGATCAAGTCGTCCACGACGGTGGGAATGTACCACTCGGATTTCGCCTCGTTACCCTGGGTTTTGAGGAAGGCGATGAAGTTGTCCCTCGAATGGGAGAAGTAGTCGGGCGTGAATCCCCACATGTTCATGCTTACGAATTCTTCGCCCGTGAGTTTCTGCACCGTCCCATCGGAGGCCACATTCTCAGCGCCTTCGGCGGATCCGGCGATTTTCGTCAGCTCCTTGACGGAGAGCAGCTTCCCGGCGGCATCCGTCGTGCAGAGTCCGCGCGAGACGGTTCCGAAGTCGGAAAGGGTGTTCTTCAATTGAAACCCGATCATGCAGTAGCGCCCGCCGTCCGCTTGGGCGGCGGGGCCGGTGAGGAAGGCCGCGAGTTTCACGTAGGCGTCCCGCCCGTAGAAATCGTCGGCGTTGATGGCGGCAAAAGGTTCCTTTACGGCGTTGGCGGCAGTGAGAACGGCGTGTGCGGTTCCCCAGGGCTTCTCCCGCCCTTCAGGAACGCTGAAGCCGTCGGGGAGGTCGTCGAGCTGCTGAAAAACGTAATCGACGGGAATGGAATGGCCGAATCGGGCGTCCACGAAAGTGCGGAAGGCGTCCTCGAAATCCCGACGGATGACGAAGACGATCTTGCCAAAGCCAGCGCGCTTCGCGTCGAAGACCGAGTAGTCGATGACGGCCTCACCGCTTGGTCCCATGGCGTCGATCTGTTTCAGGCCACCGTAGCGGCTGCCCATGCCGGCGGCGAGGATGACGAGGGTGGGCGGGACGGGACGGCTCTCGGAGGTGGCGCTCATGAGGGAAAAGGGATCGGAATGCTCAAGGTTCGTGGAAAGAATAAAGCGGGAGTGGTAGCACTCTCGGGAGTCCGGGAAAAGCCCGGATCAAAGGAATCTGGAAAAAAATCAGGGGAAGCTTGAACAAAAACCGCTTCCCGCGCCGCTGAGTTCAGTGAAAGGTTTCCATGAACGATTCCCATCCATTATGCCCAACACCGAGCGATCGCAGGCCTGGAAGGACTGGTTCCGCGAATACGGAGGACGCCTTCTCCTTTTCGCACGCCAGCAGGCCCGCCACGAATCCGAAGCCGAGGATATTCTCCAGGAGGCGGTTGTCAGTCTCTGGAAGGCGGATGGCGGAGGAGACGCGGGCCCACCGGATCTTCCGCTCGCCTTTACGGCCATCCGGCACGCGGCCATCGACCACGCCCGCAAAACCGACCGGCGGGTGCGCCGTGAGCAGGCCTCGGAGTATGTTCTCGATGACGATTCCGGACGGGTCGACTGGTTTGGCTCGGGTGGCCTTGAGGATCAGGAACGCAAGGAAATGATGGAGGTCGCCATGAAACAGCTTCCCGAAAAATTCCGCGAGGTCCTCGTCCTGAAAATCTGGGGCGACCAGACCTTCGCCCAGATTGCCGAGACTCTCGGCATACCCCAGAACACCGCGGCCTCGCGCTACCGTTATGGAGTCGAAGCCCTTCGGAAGTCCCTCGCGGGTGCCCTTGAATGAAACCAATCAGCCCTTTCAACGATGAATTCCAAGCCCGATAACGACGATGAATTCGCCAGGATCGAGAAGGCGCTCCGGGCCCTGCGCCCCGTCGAGCCCTCCGCCTTCCTCGAATCGCGTGTCTTTGCCGTCTTTGATGACGAGAAAGAGAAGAACCCGGTGGACATTGTCCCGCTCCCGGTTGGCGGCCCGGGCAAGATCATCCATTGGTTCCGTCCCATCGCCGCCGCCGCCGCGGTGGCCGCTGTCTTTCTGGGAGCGGTCTGGCTTTTCCGGATTTCCGATGAGAGAGGGCCTCTTGCCGCCGAGTCGAAACCGGTCACGGTGAAGAGCCAGTACCAGCCGGTGAGCGCGGGCAATGTTTTCGAGCGCGCGACTGACGAGGGAGTGGTTTATCCCGATGAAGGAACGGAGCCGATGCGCCGCGTGCGTTATCAGTATCACGACACCTACGAGTGGCGGCATCCCGAGGACGGTTCGTTGATCCGGCTTTCCGTTCCCCAGGAAGAGTTCCTTTATCTGCCTGTTGAGACCGATTGATCGGCCCTACCAAAAATAATCCCAAGAACAATCCAGCAAAACGGTCATGAAAGCGTATTCTGACAAACAATCCCGCCTCGGCCTCGCGAAGGCCTCCCTCCTCACATCGGCCCTTTTCACCGTCATCGTCCCCGAAGCAAACGCGGACGTTTCCGCCCCGTCGGCGAAATCCGGAGACACGGATTTCTTTTCCAGCCAGTTTTCCTTCGAGGCTGGCCCCCACGGGGTGAGGATCAACGGATCCCCGTTAGCTCCGGGCGTGATCTATGCCAAAGGGGCATCGGTTTCCGAAAAGGTTCCATGGCTGGGCGTGGCCACGGAACCGCTTGAGGCGGCGCTTGCCGCGCAACTGGGATTGGGCGAGAGCGATGGCATCACCGTTACCACGACCGTCCCGGACAGTCCCGCCGCCAAGGCGGGTATCGAGAATTTCGACATCCTCCTCGAAGTCGATGGAGTGAAACTCGATTCGCCCCAGACCCTCCGCGAGCTGATTCGGGGCAAGGCCGACGGCGATGTGGCCAAGATCGTGCTTCTGCGCAAGGGCGAGCGACGGGAGATCGAGGCGACCCTTGTCGAGAAATCGCGCGCGGTGGCCGAAGCGACGGACGACGCTGTCGAGGAAAATGCCGCGAGTCCGACTCCCCGGCGTCGGGGCATCGATCCCTTTGACGATGATTTCCTCAAGGACCAGTTCTTCGGAGGTTTCGGTGGTTTCGGGAAATTCGGCGGACTGGGGAACATGAAGGAGATCGAGGAGCATATGGACCGTATCCGCCAGGAGATGGAGAGCCGATTCGAGGACATGAGGAATACCGATCCGCTGGGAGGAGGAGCGCCGGGTGCGGCTTCGGATTTCATGCACATGGAAAACTCGGTCATGTCCTTCTCCGATGGTGATGGCTTGGTTACCATCAAGCGGGAGGATGGGAAGACGCATGTTGAGGCCCGCGATGCGGAGAACAAGATTGTCTTCGAAGGGCCTGCTGATTCCGAAGAGGAGCGTGCCAAAATGCCAGAGGACGTTCGGGCCAAGGTAGAGAAATTTGAGAAATCCGGTATGAACTTCGGGAACTTCGGGCTTTTCAAGAGATCCCCCCGCGCCGTCCCTGAGCCGCTGGTGAACGATAAGGTTCGCCGGAAATCGGAGATCGAGAAGGAGAAGGAAAGGAATGCCGAGGAAGAAGGGAAAGGCGACGGCGAGTAAATGCTTTCGGAAGGAAACTCCCGGATTAACGTAACATAACAAGCAGAAGCGGCCGTGATCCGGTAGAACGGATTACGGCCGTTTTCTTTCCACAAATCTATTTCGACGATTTGGTCTGCTCGGCGATCTTCCCGAGCAGGGAAATCATGGCGGTGGACTGCTCGTTGGGCTCCGCGTTCTGTCCATCGTGGATCGAATAGGTCGGCTGCACCTTGCTGTCGCCGCAGATCACCACAAGCAGCGAACTGACGAGCCTCGACTGGTGACCGCCGTCGAGCTGATATCCCCGCGAGACGAGAAGGCGCATCGCCTCGTCCACGATCTCAACCGCGCCCTCGACGATGATTTTCCGGGCGTCGACGAGTGCCTGGGCCTGTTGCCGAACGAGCATCGCCTGGGCGATCTCCGGGGCATAGGTCAGGTCGGCCAATTCATAGCTTCCGATCTTGATCCCCGCCACGCCGACCTTGCTTTGAAGGAGCCGCACCATTTCCTGTCCCACCTCGATGGCCTCGGCCTTGAGGGAGTGGCCCGACGGGGATTCATAGGGATACTGGGAGGCCACCTGCTTCAGAACAGCCATGGCCTGCGTCTTGAGGAAGGCATGGTATTCTTCCACGTTCAGCGCCGCACTCTCGGCGTTTGTGACGGTGTAGGTGCACACGCCGCCGATAATGATCGGGTTCCCGTTCGCGTCCGCGACCGTTGTCTTCGGAATCTCGATCGTCTGCTGCTTCGTGCTGATGCGAATCACTTTACGGCCCCACAACGGGATAAACTTCAGGCCGGGCCGTCGCAGAACCATGATGAGGTTGCCCCAGAAGAGAATGATCTTCTCCTCGTTCGGATGGACGATGACCCAGCTCCCGATAAGGGTAAGGGGAAAAAAGAGGATGCTCAGGATGAGGGTAAGCGCCGTCGAGATTGTCGACGATACCGGCGCGCTACTGAATTTCGGCGTGGTGGGTTCGGTGGTATCCATGATTGGAGTATTATCCTAGGCTGTTATCGCGTTGCCAATTACAAAGGGGCGATGGCTTTATAGGAAGGCGTTTCCTGCTTGCGTGGAGATGTCTGACTTGAGAGGTTCTTGGAATGATTCCACGCCTCATGTTGCTACTGGCCGCACTTGCCCTCGGATGCCCGGCCGCGGAGAATCCGAATATCCTCTTCATTCTTGTCGATGATCTGGGAATAGGAGATCTCTCAAGCCACGGAGCGACCGATATGCGAACGCCGTGCATCGACGCCTTGATGGGGCAGGGCCTGCGTTTCGAGAACGGTTACGCGAATTGTCCTGTGTGCTCGCCAACGCGCGCCTCGCTTCTCACTGGACTCTACCCGGATCGAGCGGGCGTGCCGGGCGTGATTCGCACCCATCCCGAGGATAGCTGGGGTTTCCTGGATCCTGCGGCGACGACGCTACCGCAAGTCCTGAAGCCGATGGGCTACCACTGTGCGATCATCGGCAAATGGCACCTCGGTCTGGAGATTCCGAATACGCCGAACGCGCGCGGCTTCGACCATTTCTATGGATTCCTCGGCGACATGATGGACGATTACGGGACGCATCGCAGGCACGGGATCAATTACATGCGATGGGATGCGAAGGAGATCGATCCCAAGGGCCATGCGACCGATATCTTTTCGGATCGGGCCGTCGATTTCCTCAAGGGTCGGGCGGAAAAGAGGGAACACCCCTGGTTCCTCTACCTCGCCTACAATGCCCCGCACACGCCGATTCAGCCGCCTGCGGACTGGCTGGTCAAAGTGAAGGCACGCGAACCTGGGATTCCTGAAAAACGCGCGAAGCTGGTTGCCCTCATCGAGCACCTCGACGACGGCATTGGAAGAGTGCTCGCCGCACTGCGTGAATCGGGGCAGTCTGAAAACACGCTCGTTGTCTTCACCTCCGACAATGGCGGACAGGCGGACGCGGGAGCTCGCAACGGGCGTTACCGTGGCGCGAAACAGGACATGTTCGAGGGCGGCATCCGGGTGCCGACCTGCGCGGTTTGGCCGGGGAATATCGCGCCGGGGTCACGGACGGATGCCATTACGCTGACCATGGATTGGTTCCCCACCCTCTGCGAACTCGGGGGCGCCGAAGTGCCGGAGAACATCGATGGGGTCAGTCTCGCGGGCCTTCTTCGCGGGGGGGACGCGCCCGCTAAAGACCGCACGCTCATCTGGGTGCGGCGCGAAGGCGGCGCGAAGTACGGGGGCAAGGACTACCACGCGATTCGACGCGGGCCTTGGAAACTGGAGCAGAACACACCCTTCGAGCCGTATGTCCTCTACAATGTCGACGCCGATCCCGAAGAGACGCAGGATGTCATGGACGAGCCAGCCGTTCGCAACGAATTGGGTGCGGCGCTCCGGCTCCATCTCCAGCGTGCCGGATCCGTTCCCTGGCAGCGTTCGAAATAGTGGCGTCCTCCTCCTCCAGACGACTTGCGCGCTGCAGGGAATCCGTGGTATAAGGCCCATCTCTTTCGTATCGCAATTCCAAGTGGTGCCCTGGTTACCTCTCCCTCCTTATCCTTTTCTTACCCGCTGATGCGCCGCATCTGGATTCTCGTTCCGTTCTGGGCCTTCTTCGTCGCCTACCTTGTCTCCTTCTCTCACCGGCGGCATCCGGCGGTTTCCGCGCCAGCGACGAACCATTCTGACAAGCCCGCGCCCGCTGACCCGCTCGCCGCGCCCGTGCCGCATCTTCCTGGAACTTCCTCGTTTCCGTCGGGCGGGGCGACACCACCGAGCCGCGTGCGGGAATCCCTCCCTGCCGCGCTCTCCGAGTCCGACCTTGACGCCCGCATCGCCGCAACCGCTTCATCGCTGTTCGTACTTCCGCGCACGGTTCCCGCGAGCCCCGTCTCCTTCCTCTGGCCGGTCGACGCGGACGGTAGCCCGGACCAACCCACACTGCTCGCGAAGGCCTCTCGTGCCTCGTTTCCGCGGTGGAAACTCTACGACGACGAGTGGGTCGGCTTCTACTATCCCGATGACCCGACGATCACGCTGGAGATTCTGGATGGCGCTGCCGCTTTCCCGATGATTGGCGAGACGATGTGGACGGTCGCCGATGCCCCCGAACGCCGCTACCGGCTGGTCGACACCGTTGGCGGAGCGACCCTCTGCATGATTTCGCTGGAGAAGTCCGGCGTCTTCGATGACACGCCGCGCTATCCCAAACCCGAGGTTTTCCATCGTGTGTGGACGCGCGAGGGTTCTCTCTGGCGCGCCTCCCTCATGGCGGACGGAAACCTCCGCCGCATCGAGATTCTCGCGGGAGGTGACCGCGCGAGTGTGCTCGATTGGCCGCATTGTGCAATGCATCGCGAAGTGTACCAGCGCCTCGCCCTTTCGGTCAGGCTGAATGGTCCCGTCGCCGACGGCCCCATGTTATTCGACGCGGTCCTCGCCTCGAGCGATGGGTGCGGGCGGCTTGGGTTCCTCGCTCCCGGCATGGAATCCGCCGCCGTGTCCGCTCTTCTCGGCGCGCCGGTTGCATGGGAAGGGGATGTCGCCGTCTTCCGGCAAAGCCCCGCGATTCCGCTCGCGACCGGTATCGTCGCCCACGAAGCGGAAGTCCTTTACCGCGTGCCGCTTGCCGGGGGGCGTTTCGAAGGTTTTGCGAAAGGGTGGCGCTCCCGCCGGCGCACGCCTCCGGAAACCGGAAGCCTCGCCTGGATGGTGGAGAAAACCGGAGGAACCAGCGGCGACGAGGGGACGGTCGGTTACGATCTTGGCCCCCTCACCGACGAGGAGGTGCTCGCCATGTTCGACCGTTTCTGCGCCGAGGCGCAGGGGGCGAACGCCGAGGGCTGGGACACGTGGTGCCGTATCCTTGCCAATCTTGCCGAGATGGGCTCGCGCGATGACCGCGTGCTTCCTTACATTGGCGCGCGGTTCCTGGATCCCGCTCTGCCCCAGGGGAATGCGACCCAGCTCCTGCATTCCTACGATCCTGCGGCGGGACGCGACCTCTTCGCCGCCCGTCTCCGTTTCCTCCTGACCCTGCCGGAAGATGCACCCGCGGTGTCGGTGATGGCCCATGACCTCCAGGTGCTTTTCGCCTACATGGGAAGGGAGGATGTTCGGACCGTGCCTCTGCTCGACCTCGCGATGCGCCACCCCGATGGTGATGTTCGCGAGGCCGGTTACGGTTTCCGGGAGTGGCTCCCGGAGGCCCGCGCTGCCGCCTTCCTCGAACACGGGCTCGAAGATCCCAATGTCCGTGTCCGCAGGCGCTGCGCCGAGGCCCTGTGTGGAGACGGGAACCCGGCTAACGGACTACTGGAACTTGTCGCCCGGCGCCTCGCCTCCGAGGACGATTCCCAGACGCGCATCTACCTCGAGGAGGTTTGCCGTCTTCACAAGGGCGATGCAACCGATGCCGCTCAGATTCCCGCTGGTGGGGTCTCCGTTTCCGGCGATGCTTCGTCCTGAGAATCTCCCGGGGGGGGAAGACGGAAAAGGCGCGGTGGATGAGACCGCGCCTTTTCGCTGAGAAGCGTTGGATGCGACCCTTGCGCTTTATTCGCCGGATTTGCGCTCCTCCCGGAGTTGGCGGATTTCCTCCCGCATTTCCCGCATCGAGCGCTGCATATCGCGGACGATCTCGGTGAGCTCGACAATATGGCGCTCAAGCTGAGGGGGATTCGCAGGCCGAACTTCGGGATTTGGACGAAGATCGGTTACGCGGCCCTCGGCGCGAATCGTCTCGAGCTTGAGCCGGAGACGCTTTTCAAGCTGCTCCGCCTGGTCGTGCTTTCCTTCGCGGGCAAGTCGGCCGATCTCCTCGCGAACCGCGCGAATTTCCTGCTCACGCGCCCGATTCAAGGCGGCTCGATCCTCATCCCGGGGTTCCGCCTTGGGGCGATCCCCGTCGCGTTCACGGACTTCCGCCTTTTCGCGGTCTCCGTCGCGTTCACGGACTTCCGTCTTTTCGCGGTCTCCGTCGCGTTCACGGACTTCCGTCTTTTCGCGGTCTCCGTCGCGTTCACGGACTTCCGTCTTTTCGCGGTCTCCGTCGCGTTCGCGGGTTTCGGATCTCACTCTTTCGGTTTCGCGCTCCCGGTCCTGGGCGGGAGCGGCGGCAAGGGTAAGGGCGAGGCAGGCGAGGGTGGCCGTCGTGGCGAGTAGTCCGGGGAGGGAACGGGTGGTTTTTGGCTTTGCGATCATGGTTAGTCTACGTTTGATTTCGGGTTTGTTACTAAGGAAAGGGAGGAGGGCTGCGCCCTTCGGGTGCGGCGGCGGGGCCAGACGAAGGACGTGGAGGAGGGTTTCTCCATAAGGACGATACTCGTGCCGTTCGAGACTACGGAGGACGGCGGCGTCGCAAAGCACTTCCCGGTCGGCCGCAAAAAGGCGAACCGTGATCCAGACGAGCGGATTAAACCAATGAAGAGAGAGGACGAGGTGCGCCGCAATACCGGCAATGGGATCGCGCCTCCGGATGTGGGCCATTTCGTGAAGCAAGACATGCCGGAGTTCGGCGGGAGAGAGGGTTTCGAGAAGGCTTCGGGGAAGCAGGATCTCGGGCTTTAGAATGCCGAGGATGGCGGCGGAACGCAGCCGATCCACGACTCGCACGGGGGGGATTTCGGACAGGTTGAGCAAAGCACCGCAATCCCCGACGAGGCCGAGGACAGCCTGATCACGACATGCTTCCTGGCAACGCAACCAACGGCGGAGTCGCAGATACCTCGCCGTACCGACGAGCAAGCACAGCACAATCCCGGAGATCCAAATGTGAAAGACAATGACCGGCAGCGGAGGAAATTGAAAGGGGGAAGCGTTTCGAGTGATGGACGGCTCGTCGATGACTTGAAGTGGGTTGGCTACGGTGACGGGACGGACGGCGGCAATCCCCCTGAGATCTTCAATTTCCCTTGGCGCATCCGGCCATCGTTCCTCTCCCGCAGGCGATTCGATCATGGGTCTCGAACCTGCCGTATCGTTCGCGTAGATACTAAGTCCACTCTGAGGCGTCCAGGGGAGGGCGAGGCGGAGCAGGATGATTCCGCCGGCCGCGTAAGGAATGGTGGCCGGAAGCTGTTTTCCGAACAGCCAGCGAATCACAAGGAGGCCGAGAATAAGCAGCGATCCCCCGATGGTCGCGTGGACGAGCCAGACAAGCGCGGGCGGAGAGAGATCGAGGAAAGGGGCGAGCGTCCTCATGGTTGCTTGCGCTCAAGAATGCGTTTCAGTTCCTCGATTTCCTCGGGAGCGAAGCTCTCGCTCTCGAGAAACCGGGCGAGGAAGGGAGTGGCTTGCCCGGCGAAGATGCGGCTGATGAAAGATCGACTCTGGGCTTTTTCGGCGGTCTCCCTGGAGATGCTGGGGCGAAAGACGAATTCCCGGCCCGATTTCTCGTAGTTCAGAGCCTCCTTGTCGACCAGACGTCGCAACAAGGTGTGAACCGTCTTGGGTTTCCAGTCCTGCTTGCCGTCCAGGACATCGACGACCTCGTTCGCGGTGACAGCCTCCTGATCCCACACCACCTGCATGACGACCCACTCCGCATCGGAGATCTTGCGCACAATTACCGAAGTCGGGTCCTCGCTGTTTTTCTTACGCATGTAAGAATTAAATCCTACGCACGTAGGACTTGCAAGCGAAATCTATGCCCGGGCGAGTTTTCCGAAGGGACGGAAGCCAAGCTGTTCCGGAGAAACGGGGAGCCTCCTTTCCCGCTTTGGCAATCAAGGCAAAGCCTGGAAGGCGGCGCGAAAGTCGAAGGGGGCGCGAAGCGCTTAGTTTTTCGGATTGATTTTGGAAACAACTCGCTCGGCGTGCCGGAAGGCGTCTTCATTCGAACTGACGGGCAGAGTGCCCACCGCTGCCTTTGCCGCGTAGCTGGCATAGGATTCCGCTTTCGCGTTGTCGAGGCTGTAGGTGATCCAATGGAACATCTTCTCGATTTCAGGATTGTCGCCCCTGAGGCGGCGGATCTGGGTCCAATCGAGTTCCCGCCGGGGGCGGGGGGGGGCGATGCGGTGGAGGGTGAGGCGTTTCTGGATCGCCTCCATCTCGCGGTCTCCGAAGCTCTCGATCATGCCCGGCTCGGGCAGGTCGTCGATGGCTTCCGCCGAAAGCCCGAGGCTGGTGATACCGATGCCGAACTCGGATCCGAGGCTGCGGAGTTCCTCCAGCAGCCGCTCGTCGGCGATCTCGTTGGCAATGACGAATTCTCCGAAGTGAGCCCAGCGTGAGTTACTGAGGCATTGGTAGAAGTCCTCGCGGACGGTCTCAAGGTTGGCGTCGAGTTTCATCTTCACGCTGCGGAGCGTGAAGGGCTGGGATCCGAAGCTTCGCTTGAGCGACATCATGTCGCGATCAAAGCGGAGACCCGATTCGTCGGGCACCCCGACTTCCCAATCAACGATGACCATGTCGGGGAACTTCCAGAGATCGCGGTATTCGGCATCCTCGCCGAAGGTCTCGTTCAGGACGAAAGGAAAGCGGTTGGCCTCGCGGTAGACGCGGCTGGCGATGGCACGGAACTTGTTCGCGCGGAAGAGGGCCTGGTTCGAGTCGTAGCCGAAGTCTCCTCCGAAGGTCGCCTGGTTCGCGGTGAGCATGTGGCGCGCACTCGCCATCGAACTCAGGGTATTCGTGCGGAGATAATAGCCCTGCCCGTGCTCGACCTTCGCGATGGGCGCGCTGGGATCGCAGGACATGATCGAAAAATGATAGCGGAGCGTGGCGTCGCTGTAATCCTGCTTCAGCCGGTATTTCACCAGCTGGATCAGTTCTGTCCCCTTGATCGCGTCCTTGGGGTCGGCCGGAAGTATGTCCGGCAGGAGTTTTCGAAGCTGTTCCCGTAAGCTCATCTCGTGTTGGTCGATTGGTTGTTGGTCAGTGGTTGCTGGTGTTTTCCGAATTCCTTCGGAGAGAAAAATAGTTAATTTTCCTGTAAATTCCTTGGAGAATGAAAAGAATGCCATTCCCCGTCAAGACTTTCGGTAGGCAGGAAAGTTAATCCTGTCTGGCTTGTCAAAAAAATTGACCTTCAGGGACTTGTGTCCCGTCATTTTGTGAATAAGCAACCTGTTACTACCAAAAGATTTGCGAAAATGTGGAGAACTTGGGCCGGGTCTCTTGGCCAGGAGGCAGAATAATGCGGAATTATTTTGCGGCCCGCGGAGCTTCCGCGAGTGGACGGGCGCTAGAGCGACTCGTCGTGGTGCTCGGGCGGGTGCGGAAACGGTAATCCGGCGGCCCGCCGTCCGAGAATCGCATTCAACTCGCCGCCGAGAAGGACGATGAGGGCGCTGAGGTAGAACCAAAACAAGAGCGTGACAACAGCGGCGAGGGAGCCGTAGGTTTTGCTAAAGCTGCCGATTTGACCGATGTAGGCGGAAAGGGCGGCACTTGCGAGAACCCAGGCGGTGGCGGCAATCAGGGTGCCGAGGGAGAACAGTCGGTGGTCGGGCCGTTTGTGGTAAGGGGCGATCTTGTAGATAACGGCAAGCGCGAAGCTGACGATGAGGAATAGTGCCGGCCAGCGAAGGATGCCGAGGAGTTTCTCGGCGAATCCGCTCATACCGGCGAGTCCGAGAGCCCAGGGTGTGACGGCGAGGAGTCCAACGACAAGAACAAGGAACAGGATTCCCCCGAGAGTGAGCGAGACGGCGACGAGTTTTCGGTGGAAAAAGCCCCGGGAATCGCGCTCCCGGTAGACGGCGTTCAGGGCCCTGATGAGGGAATCCATACCTTTGGAACTCCCCCAGACGGCGAGGGCAAGGCCGAGGGCGAGCCCCCAGCCTGCCTGGTGGCCTGAATTCGCAATGGACTGCATTTCGCCTTCGACCAACTTGATGGCATCATCCGGAACGAATCCATCCAACCGGTCCACTTGCTCGAACACGTCCGCCGGGTCGGCCACGAGTCCGTAAATTCCTGCGACCGCGGCGAGAGCGGGGACGAGGGCGAGAAAGAAGAAGAACGCAACCCCGGCGGCGCGAAGAGAGATCTGGTCGACGGCGGCGACCTGCTTGAGTTGCTGAACCGTGCCGAACCAGCGACGAGCGACCACGAAGGGTCCGAAGGTGTCCTGCTCGTTGGAGTCCGCGCTTGGTGCGGATGCGGTATTCCTCCTGCGCATGCGGTATCGGTTGCGAGGGCGTGTTGGATCGTTCCTCGCCATGAATGCCGGATGCTCGCCATACGAACCCTGTGCGTCAACTCCCGATCCGTTTAGACCGGCTCATCCAAGACCGAGCGTAGGAATTCGCGAAGGTTCTTCCTGAGATCGCCGCCGTCCGACATCGACTGGGCCGCGTGCTGAGGCGACTGCTTTTTCAGCAGCAGCTCCGCGAGGAAACGAGCGGCCACGATGCCAACGCCCACGACGAGAGGGTTTTTCTCCGCGAAATCGGTGGCCCGTCGGTTCGCCCTCGCGGCGGCATCCACTGTCTTCTCCTTCACTTCGGTCGCGCGCTCTGCCAGATTCTCGATCGCCTCCCGGGCGCGGCTTCCCGCCTTCTCGACCGCGTGAACGGCGGCCTGTGTCGGGCTCTCGCGCCGGGTCATGGCTCGCACGGCGAGGATGGCGAGTCCGGCTCCGACGAGCGTGTAGGGGACGGGATGGGCCTTGACATGATCGGCCAAGCGACCGGCGGCTTGTTCCAGTTCGGGGAGCCGATCCTCGAGGAGGCCGTCGAGAGTGCTCTTATCGCTGATTTTTTCGGTTTGCGTGTTCATCGTGTATTCGGGTTGGTCATTCGGAAACGGTGCATCGAACGGGTCGTGCCGAACAGGCCGGGATAGTGGAAGCGATTGCAAGGTAAGGGTCGCGGCGATTCGGAATCCGGGCTTCGCACAACCCTTTCCTGCGGGTTGGGACGGATGATGTCTGGGGAATGGGGTAAGCACCGTCACCTCGATCATTGCTTAATCTCGTTCCTGACGCGCGAGGCGGCAACGCGAATCCTGTCAGGAGAAGCGCATGACGTGTTCCATTGCCCTCGCGATGTCCTCCTTGTCCATGGGGGTGTCGGCGGCGGCGGTCGCGGTTCGGGCGACCGCTGAAGCGTGGCCGGAGACGGCCTCCCGACGAGCCCTTGTCGCAGTGCGCGCGGCGATTGCCGCGAGGGCCTCGAGAATCCGAACGGCGACCTCGGGCTTGCCCACACTGGCCTGCCGGAGTTGGCTGAAAGCGGCGCGAAGGACCTCATCGAAGGCTATGGGACGGAGACGGACGCGCGGCGTGTCGTCCGTACCCGAATAGAGGCGTTTCGGAAGGCTCCGGTCCGCGATCATCCGCACGGCGGAGCCGAGGAAGTCGATGCAATTGATGGCAGTGAAGGGATCGTTGATGCCGGGTGACAAGGCCCGGAGGCCAATTTCGACCAGCTGTCTCAGGGCGAACTCGAAATCCTGTTCCGGGGTGCGTTTTCGGCCGAGGATGATGGCGTTTTTGAAATCAGTGCGATCCGCCTCTGTCAGGCGGGTATCGACGGGCAAGGCAAGGAGGGGATCTCCCTCATGGACGA
>JAHEDC010000711.1 GCA_024641425.1 Verrucomicrobiales bacterium
GGACAGCCCTTCGCGGATATACCGGATTCGGAAGGTAACGGGGGATTGATCGAGGCGGCTGGCGGCATCGTAGGTGGGGCGCTTCGCCTGATCGGAGGGTGGTAGGCATTGTGACATCGCACGCGGGAAGAACTGCGAGCTGGCGCTCGTTTCCCCAGAAGGCAACCGGAGCGGTCGCCCTCCAGGGTCTGCGGTTCGAGTGGGGTTGGTTCCGTCGTGACGGAAGCTTACTCGAAGCGGAGAAAGTCGCGCGCGTTCTTGTAGCAGATGTTCTTGATCATGGTGCCGACGAGGGCGTCGTCGTTGGGGATCTCGCCGTTCTCGATATCGCGGCCGAGGAGATTGCAGAGGATGCGGCGGAAGTATTCGTGGCGGGGGTAGGACATGAACGAGCGGGAGTCGGTGAGCATGCCGACGAAGCGGGAGAGAAGGCCGAGGCTGGAGAGGGCGTTGAGCTGCATTTCCATGCCTTCCTTCTGGTCGAGGAACCACCAGCCGCTGCCGTATTGCACCTTGCCGGCGATGGTGCCGTCCTGGAAATTGCCGATCATGGTGGCGAAGACGTAGTTATCGGCCGGGTTGAGGTTGTAGAGGATGGTGCGCGGCAGGGCGTTCTCGCGGTCGAGTCGGTCGAGATACGCGGAAAGCGAGCGGGCCTGCGGGATGTCGTCGATGGAGTCGAAGCCGGTGTCGGGTCCCGCGAGGGCGAGGAGGCGGGAGTTGTTCGAGCGGAGGGCACCCACGTGGAGCTGTTTCGTCCAGCCTTTTTCCGCATCGAGTTGGCCGAAGTAGAGCATGAGGTTGGAGGCAAACTTGGCGTAGTCCTCGGGGCCGGCGGCGTGGCCGGCGCGGGCGGCGTCGAAGATGCGGGCGGCCTCGGTGTCGGGGCAGAAGTCGGCGTAAGCCCGGTCGAGCCCGTGGTCGGAAAGGCGGCTGCCCATGGCGTGGAAATAGTCGTGGCGCGATTTCAAGGCATCGAGGAAATCGCCGTAGCCGGTGATGTCGATGTCGGCGCGGGCGGCAAGGGCGTCGACCCAGGGATTGAAGGCGAAGGGCTGGCGGACGTTCAGCGCCTTGTCGGGACGGAAGGCGGGGAGGACGCGCGTCGGGAGCCCGGAGGCGGCGAGGGCGGCATGATGGGAAAGGTCGTCGGTGGGATCGTCGGTGGTGCAGACGACGCGGACGTCGAACTTCTTCAGGATGCCGTTGACGCGGAGGTCATCGGTGGCGAGCTGCTCGTTGGCGCGATTCCAGATCGATTCCGCGCTCTTCCCGTCGAGGAGTTCGTCGATGCCGAAGTAGCGTTTCAGTTCGAGGTGTGTCCAGTGGTAGAGGGGATTGCGGAGAGTGTGGGGGACGGTGGCGGCCCAGGCCTTGAACTTCTCGAAGGGATCGGCGCTGCCGGTGCAAAGTTCCTCGGCGGTGCCGTTGGTGCGCATGGCGCGCCACTTGTAGTGGTCGCCTTCCAGCCAGATTTCGAAGAGGTTGGCGAACTGCCGGTTGGCCGCGAGGTCGGCGGGTGGGAGGTGGCAGTGGTAGTCGAGAATCGGCTCGTCTTCCGCGAACGTGTGGTAGAGGCGGCGGGCCGTGGGGGACTGGAGGAGGAAGTCGTAGTGAATGAAGGATTTCATTGGGAATTAGGATGGAGCGGACGGGCGGGGGAGAAAAGTGAAAAATGGCGCGGAGCGAGCTTGGCGGCAAACAGGCAACCTTTTCCGTCGGCTGGGGTTCAAGATGACTTCGCAACGTATCAAAACCCAGAAACGAATACCGTCATGAATCCATCCCGACTTCCCTTCGCACGAACGCTGGTCGTTCTCACCCCTCTGCTTTTCGCACCCATGATCGCCTTTTCCGAGGACGATGTTTCGGGAAAATGGGATCTCATCGCGGAAGGATTCCGCGGGGAACCGACGGAGTCGCACCTCACACTGGCGCAGGAAGGGACTGGTCTGACCGGCAGCTACGATGCGGGATTCGGCGGGCCGGCGGACATCGAGGAAGGCAAGATCGAGAACGGGGAGATCTCGTTCAAGATCAGCCGCACCTTCGGCGACCGCTCGATTACCACGCGCTTCACGGCGAAGCCTGAAGGCAAGAAACTGGCGGGAAGCATCGTGATCGAAGGAATGGGCGACCCGCGCACGATCGCGATGGAGGGCTATCGCGCCCCGGAA
>JAHEDC010000314.1 GCA_024641425.1 Verrucomicrobiales bacterium
GAAGGCGTCCCAATGCGCGGAGGCGTAGGCCCTGGCGGACTCGGGGTATTCGTCCATGTTTAGGAGATCCTCGAGGCGTGGCCCGGATCCGTTCGTCTCCGTGTCGAGGTGGCCGGTGAGGGCCTTGCCAATGCGCTTGAGAGCCCGCGTCGGGTTCTTCTTCAGCGATCGCAGGGCGCGGCGGGCCTGAAGCGCCCCGGACGCGAGGGCGGACGGACCGTCGATCTGCCCGTAGTTATGCACGGTGCCATCGAGGAGGGCGACGAGGGTGACCTTCTCTCCGGTGGACTCGAGCTGCCGTGCCATCTCGAAGGTCACCGCGGCGGCCATGCAGTATCCGGCAAGCTGGTAAGGACCATGGGGCTGAACCTCGCGGAGGTGAAGGATAAAGGTCTCGGCCATCGATTCCACGGACGTGAACGGTTCGCCGGCGGCGCGGAGTCCGTAGCTGGGCTGTTCCTTTCCGAGCAGATTTGCGAGGCGCTGGTATTTGAAAGGGCCGCCACCGTCTCCGCCGCCGAGGGCATGGACGAAAAAGACGGGAGGGCGGTCACCTTGTGACTGTAAGGCGACGACGGAACTCCCCGTGCGGGGCGCGGGTCTGGGAATTGACGTGTGTTCGCTTGCCGGGTGTGGCTTCTCGTGATCGAGGTGGGTGGCGAGCTCGCGGATCGTGGGAGCGCTGAAGAGGAGATTGAGGGTAAGGGTGGCCCCGAGTTCGGCTTCGATGCGGCTGAAGATGCGAAGCGCAAGGAGCGAGTGGCCACCGAGGTCGAAGAAGTTATCGTCGAGGCTGATCGGGGAATGTCCGATGACTTCCTCCCAAATCCGAGAGAGGGCGCGTTCGGTTCCTGTAATGGGCGCCTCGTACTCGCCTTCCGAGACAAGTTGGGATTCATCGGGCTCGGGTAGCTTTCGATAGTCGACTTTACCATTGGCCGTCAGGGGCAGGCTATCGATCGTCACGATGCTGGAGGGGACCATGTAATCGGGGAGCCGCGCTTTCAGATAGGCACGTAGTTCGGCAAGGGCGGGGGAATGGCCCTCCTCGGGGATGACATAGGCGGCGAGGATCTTTCCACCGGCGGTCTTGCCGCTGGCGACGACGATGCTCTTGGTGATCGCGGGATGCCTGTTCAGGGCGGCCTCGATTTCGCCGGGCTCGATGCGGAATCCGCGGATCTTGATCTGGGAATCAATTCGCTGGATGAACTGGAGGGAGCCGTCGGGAAGGAAACGGCAGAGGTCTCCACAGCGATAGAGGCGACCAGGTGCGAAGGGGTTTGGAATGAACTTCTCCTTCGTGGTTTCGGGAAGCCGGTGATAGCCGAGGGCAAGGCCGTCGCCGCCGATGAACATCTCGCCGGGCACCCCGGGAGGCGTCGGATTCCTTTGCTCGTCGAGGAGATAGATCCGGGTGTTCGCGATGGGACGGCCGATGGGGATCGAGTCCCGCTCGAGGTCATCGATGGTGATCGTGTGGCAGGTGGTGAAGGTCGTGTTTTCCGTGGGGCCGTAGCCGTTGATGATGCGGCAGCCGGGGAGGCCCTCGAAAGCCTTGCGCACATGACTCGGGGACAGAACGTCGCCGCCGGCGAGGAGCTGCCGGAGAGAGCGCAAATCGTCGAGGCGCTCGTCGATCACGAGTTGGAAGAGACCGGAGGTAAGCCAGAGGGTTGTCACGCCGAAGCGACGGATAGACGCGCCGAGGTCGGCCAGGGTGGGCACGCCGGGATCGAGGATGGCGAGGGTCGCGCCGTTGAGAAGCGGGGCCCAGATCTCGAAGGTGGAGGCGTCGAAGGAAACAGGTGCCGACTGGAGGAAAATATCATCCGGCGTGATCGTGACGTAGTTGGTCTCCTTGACGAGACGGACGATGCCGCGGTGCGGAATGACGGAGCCCTTGGGCTGGCCTGTCGATCCCGAGGTATACATGATGTAGGCGGGCGATTCCGGTTGGGCGCTGGGAGGCGGATTGTTCCCTTCCGGAGGAAGTTCCCCGAGTTCCTCCAGAATGAGAATCTTCGCAGTCCCCCTTACTTTGTCCTGCAAATCGCGCTGGGCAATGACAACCGGCGGCTCGGTGTCGGCGAGCATGTATTCGAGCCTCTCGGCGGGGTAGTTCGGGTCCAGCGGGACATAGGCGGCCCCTGCCTTCACGATGCCGACAAGGCTGACGATGAGGTCAAGCGAACGCTCCGCGAGGAGGCCGACGAAGTCGCCGGAACGGACCTTGTCCTCTCCAAGGTGGCGGGCGATGGCGTTCGCGCGATGATTGAGCTCCCGGTAGCTAAGGCTTCGTCCGCCGAATCGGAGAGCGGTGGCATCCGGAGTCCTTTCGGCCTGCTGCTCGAAAAGTTCCTGGACGGATTTCTCCAAAGGGTAGGCGGTGGGCACTCCGCACCATTGGGTGAGGAGCAAGTCGCGGTCCGCCGAGTCCATGATCGGGACAGAGGCGACGGGGGTTTCCGCATCCGCGATGGCGTTGACGAGGAAGTTCTCGTAGTAACGGAGCCAGCGGAGAACGGTCGCCTCGGAGTAGAGATCGCGGCTATAGACGCAATCGAGAAGATACCCATCGCCACATTGTTTGAGGTAGAAACTGAGATCGAAGGTAAGGCGCTGTTTGGGAGAGGACTCGACGAGGGCGGTAAGGTGAGGCGTGACCGCGAACTCGGTAGGGGCCTCCTCCAACGTGAAACTGACGCTGGCTAGCACCGGTCGGCTGGCGTCACGATGCAGATGGGGCAATTCCCTGAGAAGGGCGCCAATCGTGAAGTGCTGGTGATCGAAGGCATCGAGGATCTTTTCCTTCTGGGTGGCGAGGAGATCGCCGAAGGAAAGACCGGAACGGAAACGCGCGCGAAGGGGAAGGAAGTTGACGCAATGGCCTACGAGGCGCTCGGCTCCCATGGCGGATTGGCCGGCGGCCGCGAAACCGACGACAAGGTCATCCTGCCCGCTAAGGCGATGGAGGACGGACTGGAGGCCGGTGAGCAGGGTGGCGAAAGGAGTAGTCTTCCGCTTCGCGCTGAACCGCAGGATGCCCTCGGCAAGCGTGTGGGGAAGGAGGATCCGGGCCGTCGCTCCGCGGTAACTTCTTTCGGCGGGGCGGGTTCTATCGGGTGGCAACTCGAGGGGAGGCGGAGGTGACTCGAATTCGGAAAGCCAGAAACGACGCGCCGACTCACCCTCCGGGCGGGACATCATCCGGCGCTGCCAGGCCGCAAAGCGGCGGAATGGCGTGGCCGCCGGGAGATCAGGCGAGGACTCGCCCACGCGGCGGGCATAGAGGCAGGTGAGCGATGAGACAAGCACTTCCATCGAGACGCCATCGCAGATGATGTGGTTGACCGTAAGAATGAGCTCGTACATTTCAGGAGCGGACTTAAGGGCGAGAACGCGGAAGAGCGGACCTCTGGCGAGATCGAAGGGGATCTCGTTTTGCTGGCGGCGGATCTCGGTAAGGCGGCGGGCGCGGTGCGCGCCGTCGAGGGTGGTGATGTCTTCGACCGGAAGATCGATTTCCAAATCGGCGAGAACAGTCTGGGCAGTGCCTTCCTCGTCGAAGACAGTACGCAGCGCCTCGTGGCGTCCGATAAGAAGGCGGAAGGTCTCGTGGAGTTGCTCGAGTTCCAGTGGCCCATCGAGGTGGAGGGAAACCGAGTCGTTGCACGCGCTCGCAGCTTCCGGGCTTAGCTTCATCGCGAGGAACATCTCGCGCTGGCTCTCCGTCAGCGGAAAGGTCGCGAGTTCCTCCGGCGCGTCCGGGGCGGTGCCGGGAAAGAAACCCGCGCGCTGCAACGCATGGACGCTGGCCTTCAGGGCGTCGACGATTTTGCGGCAATCCTCGTCGGTATGAACGACCGAGAGGAAACAGGGGCGTTCCCACATGTGGATGTTGCGCAAGCGCATGTGGAAGTAGAGGAGCGCGTGGTATTTCAGCTCGGGTGCGGCGTGCGGCATGAACATCGAGCTGTAACGGCTGAACTGGATGGGGACGCCTGCCTCGTTGAGGAAGGCGTTCATCTCGTCCACCAGCTTTGCGGTGCGGGCGTCGGTCTCGTCCTGGAGGCGAGGGCTATTCTCGAAAAGATGGGTGAGCACGGCCTTCGCGGCGGCGAGGGCAAGCGGCCAACGGACGAAAGTGCCGGCGAAGAAGGTGACGCCGACCTCGGGGAAGGAGTCGTCGCCGTAGTGCCAGGAACCGCCGTCGAGGGCGTCCATGAACTCCTTCTTCCCGCAGACGACGCCGATGGGGAAACCGCCGCCGATGACTTTGCCGTAGGTGGCGATGTCGGCCTGGATGTCGAAGCGCCCCTGGGATCCGCGAAGGTGCGTGCGAAAGCCCGTCACGACCTCGTCGAAAACAAGGGCGGTGCCGTGTTGTTCGGTCAGTTCCCGAAGGCTCCTCAGGAAGTCGACGGGGACAAGGCCGGGACGACGGCTTTGGACGGTCTCGACAAGGACACAGGCGATGCGGTCGGCATTCTCGCGAAGGATCTCGAGCGATTCCGGGTTGCCGTATTCCAGGACAATGATGTTGTCCGTCATCTCGGTGGGGATACCCGGAGCGATGGGCATCGAGCGGAGTTCGCCGTTTCGGGTGATCGGGCGGGCGAGGATCTCGTCGAAGATTCCGTGATAGGCGCCTTCGAACATGGCGATCAAGTCGCGACCGGTGACGGTACGTGCCGTGCGGATGGCGGCGGTGACGGCCTCGGAACCGGTATTGCAGAACGAGACGCGTTCCATGCCGGAGACCTTGCACATCATTTCCGCGACTTCGCCGGCGAGGGGCGATGAGGGGCCGATCTCGATGCCCCTGTCGAGCTGTTCCCTCACGGCTTCGAGGACGCATTGCGGGCGATGTCCGAGGAAGGAGAGTCCGAAACCGAGGGTGATGTCGACATACTCGTTGCCGTCGATGTCCCAGAGTTTGGCCCCTTCCGAACGATTGGTGACGAGCGGAAAGACCATGTCCTTCCAGAGCGGATTGAAGCCGACGACAGCCCGGGGATCCGCAAGGTGATGGCGGTGGGACTGGATGTGATCCCGGGATTTCGGCGCATGCTCGATGTAGCAGGATATCAAGTCGTCGAGGTGTTCGCGCTGGAGGTCGGTAAGTCCGCCATCAGCTTTTTTCTCGATGGTCTTGAATGGGCCGAAGGAGATATTCTCAGCGGCGGTCTTGGCATTCCTGGGCGCGCGGATACCGTGCGATTTCTCGACTTTGGCTGTCGGGGCCGGGGCGAGGCCGGCGAGGGCTTCGAGGCGGGCGACGCGGGCTTCGAGAGGTGCGTTGGGCGCCACGGGAGCAGGGTTGGATGGGCCGGGGGTGGATTGAGGACTCGCCTGTGTCCCTTCCGGGGGAAGCGTTGTGTTGAGGTGTTCGGCGACGGCGGCGGGGCTGTCGAGGTCTTCGAGAAGTTCCCGGAAGCTGATCTTCACTCCGTGTTTCTTGCTGATCGCAGTGCTCGCCTGGGTGAGAAATAGCGAGTCGAATCCGAGTTCGAGGAAACTTGTCGCGGGATCGGCTTCCTCGAGGTTGATGCCGGAGAGGTCTTGTAACTCCTCGATGATTTCCGCAGTGAGGCGTGCGGCGCGGGACGGGGCGACCGCGGGAGTCGGACTTGCCTGCGCGAGGGGACTTAGGGTGTTGATCGGTGCCATGGTCGTGATCTTGGGTGCGGGTGCGCCGTCATTGGCGGCGTGCATTTGCGGGCCACTGGGATCGGCCCAGTAGCGTTGCTTCTCGAAGGGGTAGGTGGGAAGTGGAACGCGAAGGCGGCGGGTATCGCCGTGAAGGGCGGGCCAGTCGACGGTGGCGCCAGCCTGCCAGAGATGGCCGAGCGCCCCAAGGACGGAGTCGTTCTCGTGGGAATCCTCGCGGGAGAGACTCGCGACGACGGCTTGGGTGGCCGCCTTTCCAGGGTGCTGGCGGGCCAGGGTGGCGAGGGTATTGCCGGGCCCGACTTCGAGGAGGATGTAGTCGCCGTCGAGGAGTTTTCCAACGCCGTCGGCGAAGCGAACGGTTCGGCGAACGTGGGAAGCCCAGTAATCCGGGTTTGTCGCCTCGGCGTCGGTCACCCATTCACCGGTGACATTCGAGACATAGGGGATCGAGGGGGCGGAGAGTTTGACCCCGCGAAGTAACTCGGTGAACGGCCCGAGGACGGGATCCATCATCGCCGAGTGGAATGCATGCGAGGTATGGAGATGCTTTGCGACGATTCCCTTTCGGGTGAGTAACTGCTCGAGTTGGGCGATGCTCTCAAAGTCGCCGGCGGCCACGCAGAGTTGAGGCGAGTTGATGGCGGCGATGTTCGTGCCGTCGACGAGGAGGGGAACGACATCGGATTCCGGCGCGCGGATGGCAAGCATGGTGCCCGGCGACTGCTGCTGAACGAGGCGAGCGCGGTGGGCGATCAGTTTGAGGCCGTCCTCGAGCGAGAAGACGCCGGCAAGGGCCCCGGCAACGTATTCGCCGACGCTGTGGCCGATCATGGCGGCGGGGGTGATGCCCCAGGACATCCAGAGTTTGGCCAAGGCGTATTCGGTGACAAAAAGAGCGGGCTGCGTAATGCGGGTTTGTTTGAGCTGCTCGGCGGTGTCGCCGTTGTAAACGACATCGCGGATGTCGAAACCGAGAATCGGTTCAAGGATCGTGGCGCAGGTATCGACCGTCCCGCGGAAGACAGGCTCGGTGCGGTAGAGATCGGCGCCCATGTTCGGATATTGCGATCCCTGACCCGGGAACATGAAGACGACCGGAATCTCGCGGCGTTCCTCGTGACGGGCCTTCGGGGCCTTTCGAAGCGCGGCCAGGGCGCTCGCTGAAGAGTCGGCGACGATAGAACGGCGGAAATTGAAGCCCCGGCGTCCGACTTGGAGCGTCCACGCGATGTCGGCGAGGTTCTGTTCGGGATGGGATTCGAGATGGGCCGCGAGGTTCGTGGTGGCGGACTCCAGGGCCTCCGCCGATTTCGCCGAGAGAACGAGGAGTTGGCTGGTGCGGGCGGTGCCGGACTCCTGGGTCGGCGGGGCCTCCTCCAGGATGATGTGAGCGTTCGTGCCGCCGACGCCGAAACTACTGATGCCCGCGCGCCGGGAGGTTCCGTTCTCGGGGAGCCAATCGCACGGTTCCGCGGTGACGACGAAGGGTGTGTGTTCGAGGTTCAGTTTCGGGTTCGGCCGGGTGAAGTGAAGGGTGCCCGGGATCTTGCGATGACGGAGAGCGAGTGTTGCCTTGATCAGTCCCCCGATCCCGGCGGCAGCATCCATGTGACCGGTATTCGACTTGAGGGAACCGAGCGCGATCTTCCGTTTGCTTGATCCGTAGATTTCCGTAAGTCCTGCCACTTCGATGGGGTCTCCGAGCGGAGTTCCGGTGCCGTGGGCCTCGATGTATCCGATGGTGCCGGGATCGAAGCCCGACATGGCGAGGGCCTTCCGAATGGCGCCGCTTTGTCCGAGGACGCTCGGGGCGGTGAAACTCACCTTGTCACTCCCATCATTGTTCAGACCAACTCCGCGGATGACAGCGTGGATGGTGTCTCCGTCGGCAAGGGCGTCCGAGAGGCGCTTGAGGACGATCATTCCGAGGCCGTTGCTGAAGACGGTCCCGGAAGCATTGGCGTCGAAGGGGCGGCAGTGGCCGTCGCGCGCGGTGATGCCACCCTCGTTGGTGTAGTATCCGCGTTGGAGGGGAAAGGTGACGGAGACACCTCCCGCGAGGGCCATGTCGCACTGACCGCCGAGCAGGGCCTGCGCGGCATGACCGACCGCGACCATCGAGGTGGAGCACGCGTTGTAGACATTTACGGCGGGGCCGGTGAGGTTGAGCTTGTAGGCGACACGGGTGGTAAGATAATCCTTCTCGCTTCCC
>JAHEDC010000013.1 GCA_024641425.1 Verrucomicrobiales bacterium
TCGTCCGGCCGGGTCGCGCGCACCAACGACGCCGCGTATTCGAAGACGTGATCCGCAACCGGGATGCGCCGGACCACGTGTTGGAACTCGAGGATCGCCGGACCGTCCACCACCTTCTTGATCTCGGGTTCGTCGTCGGTCGTGACGCTTCGCATGATGTCAAGTTCCTCGGAACGGTTGGGATACTTGACCATAATATTGAAGAGGAATCGGTCGAGCTGCGCCTCCGGAAGCGGGTAGGTGCCCTCCTGCTCGATCGGATTCTGGGTGGCGAGGACAAAGAACGGCGCGTCCAGTTTGTAGTCTTCTCCGCCGGAAGAGACGCGCTTTTCCTGCATCGCCTCCAACAGGGCGGCCTGCGTTTTTGGGGGCGTCCGGTTGATCTCGTCCGCGAGCAACAGGTTGGTGAAAACGGGTCCCTTTTGGAACTTGAACCGGCGCTGGTGCGTGTCCGGATCTTCCTGCAACAGCTCGGTCCCGGTGATGTCGGATGGCATGAGGTCCGGCGTGAACTGGATGCGCTTGAACGAAAGCGACATCGTCTCCGCCAGCGAGCTGACCAAGAGCGTTTTCGCCAGCCCCGGCACGCCTACGAGGAGGCAATGACCTCGGGAAAAGATGGCGATCATCATCTCATCGATGACCTCGTCCATGCCGACGATTGTCTTGCGCAGTTCGGTTACGATCTGGTCTCGCGCGGCGCCAAGTTTCTCGATGGCTTGCACGTCGTCTTGGGTGGCAGATCTGTGGTTCTTGGTATCCATCATAGCTTTACGGGGTTAAACAGTCGAAGCGTGACCCATCTCAACGGTTTAGAAAGGTTTTTCGGCGTTGACGCCTCTCCCCTTTGGGTAGACCAATGCTCCGATGGAATCCCTCACTATTCTCTCGGCCGCCGAGCAGGTGGCGGTGCATTTGCGCGGCGAGCTGCTGCGGGGCAGTCTGAGCGGGACGATGCCGGGGGTGAACCCTCTGGCGGAGGAGCTCGGGGTCAACCACAAGACCGTCCGGGCGGCACTGCGCCAGCTTGAGGATGAGGGGCTACTGGTGGATCAGGGATCCGGGCTTCAGCGCCTGATCGTGTTGCCACGAGGTGATGCGCCCTCCGCGTTGCGGATCGCGCCGCTGGCATCCGACTCGGCGAGCGAAAACTTCATTATCGAACTCCGGCACCTCCTCGAGAAAGCAGGACACACTCCGTTGTACCTGGAGAAGACATTGCAAGACCTCGGCATGGATGCCATGCGCGTGGCCGGCTTTGTGCGGCGAACCAAGGCGGACGCCTGGGTGGTAATCTCCGGCTCGCGGGAAGTGTTAGAATGGTTCTCAGAGCAGGAAACGCCGGCCTTCGCCCTCGCCGGGCGCCGCACCGGACTGCCGATCGCGGGCATCGGGCCGGACAAGATCCCTGTGACCGCGGAGGTAACCCGCCGCCTGATCGCACTCGGCCATCGTCGGATTTCGGTATTGTGTCGGCGCCCAGTTCGAAAGCCTCAGCCCGCAGAAAGTCTGCGCGCCTTCCTCGCCGAACTCCAAGCCTCCGGCATCGCCACCGGCGAGTACAACCTTCCCGATTGGGAGGAGAGCAAGGAGGGTTTCGGACGCGCCCTCGACTCGCTGTTCGGGCGCACCCCGCCGACCGCGCTCATCCTCGACGAGCCGTATCTCTACTACGCCACCTATCACTATCTTGCTACCAGGGGCATACGGGTGCCGAAAGACATCTCGCTGGTCTGCACCGATGGCGACCCCGGTTTCGTCTGGTGCCAGCCCTCGATCGCCCATTTCAAATGGGATCAGCTCCCGGTGTTGCGCCGCATCGTGCGCTGGACGAACAATGTGAGCCGAGGCAAGGAGGACAAAGGGCAAACACTGACGAAGGCGGAATTCGTCGAGGGAGGGACGGTTGGCGTGGCGCCGAATTGACCCGAGACCTGAAGAAAGGTTTAGCATCTCGGTCGCCGCAAGCAATCCCAATCAACTATTCGCCACCATTCCAAAGCCCTGCGCTCACCATCGCCTGCTTAACGATGTCCACATCTGCGGGGGCAAGCTTCCCGATCTGAAGGTCAAACTCGAGACCGTCGTCACGCAGGAACTTCCCGACGAAGAGGCCATCCGTGTCGCGCACGACATCCAGAAGCGCGGCACGCAACTTCCGGCCATCGGTGGAAGTCCATGCGCGTTCCGCGACAAGGGCGACGGGATCGGCGACCGCTTCGGCAATCGCGTCCGAAACGGTCGTTCCGGGCTTCGAATCAGGGGCCGGAGTCGAATTTCCGGGTGGGGTCACCACGGAGTCCGAATTCGAATCCTCCGTCTTCACTCCAAAGACGGAAGTGCTGATGATCGGAGCGGCAAAAAACCAGATCGGCAGTGCCAAGGCAAAGGCCAATCCGATCATACCGTCCATGGTCTGGCCCTTGGCCAGCATCACGATCGAAAGGATGAAGACGACGAAAGCGACGGGCACACCTACAAGCCACATGATGAAGCCGACGCCTGGAATCAAGGCGAGACCTGCGGACAAAAGTACGAGTATTGTCGCGGAACGGGACGCGCCATTGTTCTTCTCCTCTGCTGTCATCCCTGAGTTTCATAGCGTTTCGCACTCGCGTCGGTCAATTGGAATCTCGCGCTCGGGAGTCTCCGACCAAGCGCTTTGGAAAGTGATTGGACGACGGGGGAACCGTTCGAGCCCATGGCGGCGACGCATGATCCTGGAAAGCATGCGCTCTTCCGCCTGCGCTGGCCGCCGCGAGAGGCCCGCTGGAGTATTCCATGAAGAACGTGCGTTGTGCCTGTGTCGTGCAGGCTTCGAGATCGGCAATCACACGGTTGGCCGTCGGAGCAAAGCGGAGGGTGTTAGAAATTGGGACGGCGAACTGCAGGTTTAGGGGGCCGCCGGACTGGGAGCGCCTTGGTGTGAGTCTGGATCCTGGCCGTATCGAAAGCCCTCGGGAGGCGGCTTGCCGCGCGGGCTTGGGTGGATTACTCGATGATACACGCTCCCAATTCGTAGGTGGACTGGGGGGCGCACAGCGGGTCGGCTTCGGCGCCGCGCCCGGCGACCGCGGCCGCCGCGGCGTTGAGGAGTTGCTCAACACAGTCGGCGACGGGCTTGATATTATCGATGCATTCTCCGACGTCCTTCAGGAGGGTCCCGTATTCAATGAGGGCATTGGTGCCAAAGGGATCGCTTTTGGAAACAGGATTGTTTACGGCGTAGCGGTAGAGATTGAAGTCGCCGGATTGATAGCCGATGGGGTCCTGTTGCTGGAAGCGACCTATCGCGGGATTATAGTTGCGGAGGCGGTTTTCATAGAGCTGGGCGGCCTCGTTCCAGTAGCGACCGGCAAAACGATGAGGCCCGAAGTCCGGGGGAACGGCGCTCCGCGGGGTGCCGAAGGTGTCGTAATCGATCCAGTGGAGGGGCGTGCCATCGAGGGCAAGGAGGCCCTGGACGGAGTTGATCTGATCGCTGAGGAACCAGCGGAAGCCTTCGGCGGGCGTCCATTCTCCAAGGGCAAGTTCTTCCGCGGCGGGGCAACTGAGACGGATGCGACTGAAAGTGGTCTGCCCGTCGAGGAATTCGGCAACGGGCCGATCACGATCATAGATCACCCACGATTTCCGACCGTTTTCGATGCGGAACATCATGCGGCCCAGGTAGTCGTATTGATACTCCACAACGGTAACCGGGCCGGCTCCGGCATTTGCCTGGGTCGTGATGGCGGTGAGCTGGTTGCGGTGGTCGTAGCTGAAGGCGCGGATCTCGCCGGTCGTGGCGTTGGTCTGGGTGGCGACGTTGCCCTCGGGATCATAGGTGAAGGTCAGGTCGCCGAGCGCGAGGAGACGGTTGTCAGGACCGGTGGACGCGGAAACGGGGTTTCCGGAGCTGTCGTAGGGAAAGCTTTCGTCGGCAAAGGCCGTGTGGGTAACGGCGGTGATCTGGTCGAGGGCGTCGTAGGCGAAGACGGCGGTATCGCCGGGCTGAATCCTCTGGATGATACGGCCCTCCGCATCACGGGTGAAGGCCAGGTCGGCTTCCGGGAAGACGAGGGAGCCATCGGTCTTTTCATGGCGGATCCGGGTCATGTCGCCCATGGAGTCGCGGGGCATACGGGTGCGTGAGAGTGGCGCAAGATTCACGTCGCTCGTGAAGGCGACATTGAACCGCTCCAGGAGATGCAGCCTGCCCAAGTGATCATAGCCATAACGGACGGAGGCGGCGGGGCCGTTGAGCAATGTCAGGGAACAGCCGTAGGGTCGGTCCCCCACGAAAGTCGTCTGCAGGGTGGCGTCGAAGCCGGCGGGTGCGTTGTTCGCGTCGCTGAGGCGAATCCGGGTCGGAGTGGGATCGTCGCGGAAGACGGCCCAATCATAACTCACCGAAAACCGGCTTTGCCCGGCGTAGTCGTAGCGGAGCGTCGAGGGCTTCGACTCGGACTCGCCGCCGAAGACTTCCCAGATGGAACTGCCGTCGGTGACCGACTGCAGCCGTCCCGCGGCTCCATAAGTGTAAGTGAACGCGCGCACGACGGAGTTGTCCGCGGCATGCCAGCGTTCGAAGGCGACGCGGCCAAAGCGATCGTAGCCGTAAGTGACCTTCTTGCCGTTACGATTGGTGCGTTCGGTGACGCGCCCTTCGGCATCGTAGCCGATGGTGGTGGTCTGGCTGTTGGCATCCGTGGCGGAGGTCTGCCGATTCAAGGCATCGTAGTCGAAGGTATTGGTGTGGCCTCCGGGGACGGTGATGGCGACGATGTTTTCCTCTTCATCGAAGGTTCGATCCACGAGAGTGCCGTCGGGCAAGGTGCGGTCCGTCTCCTTCTCGGCAAACGTGAGGAGAATGGAAGTGAGGTGGCCGTTGGGGTCGGTCGCTTCGAGATCCCCGCTGGCGTTGAGGGCGAAAGTCTGGGTGGAACCATTGGGCAAACTGACCGTAGTCCTCACGGCGACATCGTCGAAGGTGTAGGCCACCGTATCGCCGGCCGCATCCGTGACACTTGCGATCTCGCCGTCCGGGTGATAGGCAAAATCGCGCTGGAAACCAAAGGGGCCGACCTCGCGCTTTCTCTGTCCGGTGGCGGGGTCATAGCTGAAGTCAAGGGAACGCCCGTTGGTCGTGATGGAGGCAAGCTGGCCCTGCGGTGTATAGCCGCGGGTCTCGATCGTCTGGGCGGCGACGAAAGCGGGGCGACGGATGAGGTTCCCCTTTTCATCATACACGAAGCGTTTGACCTGCCCGCCGATCTCGGTGGTTTCCGTGACCTGACCGAGGGCATTGTATTGGGGGCGAATGTCGGGCGCGAAGCCGAAGGCACCGGCCCCATAAGTTATCTCCACCGGAAGGCCAAGATCGTTGAGACCGTACCGGATGCGGGTGTTGGCGGTGACGATCTCGGTTTCGATGTCGGGATGGCGGGGATCGGTATACTTGAATTGGGTCACATTGCCGAGGGGATCAGTGACGTTGAGGACGTTGCCGCGATCATCGTAGACGAGGTGGGAGACGTTGCCGCGGCGATCGGTAAGGGTGCCGGTGCGGGCGGAGGGATCCCAGATCTGGGTTTCACGGTTGCCATTCTGGTCGATCACGGCGGCAAGGCGTCCGTCGGCATCGTATTCGAACTGGACGCCGGTGCGACCGAAGGGATCCGTGATGCTGCAGAGGAAATGCGGAACGGTGGGGTGGTAGCCGAGGGTGGTCTCGGCTCCACCCTGGTCGGTGACGCTCACGAGGTCACCCTCGGGCGAGTAGGTGTAGCTCCAGGATTCTCCGCCAGGCCCTGTGATCGTGGTGATACGACCCTGGCCATCCCGGAGAAAGCTGAGCGAGGGGCCGCTGGAGTGGGTGATCCCGACCGCGGTGAAATCGAGGCGGTTGCCATTGGGGTCCTCGACCGCGAGGAGGCCCGTCCGCTGGTCGTAGGTGTATTTTTCTCCCGAGGCCGAGGTGAGGATGAAGCGGTCCGGGTTCCAGGGGAGGCCGACAAAGTTGAGCCGGATTTCCCCATCCGGGCGGAGGCTCAAAAACCCATCGTCGCCCTCCGGCACCCCGAGGGAGTAGGGATTCCCCGGGTCGGGGACGAAGGTGGCGCGGTAGAGGGTGCCAATGAGACTTTGGGCGGCGACCTCGGCTTGAAAGGTGAAGGCCAGGCGTTCGCCATTGGGTGCATCGAGATAGAGGCGGGTGCCCTGGCGATAGGCGGCGGCGCCGAAGAGGTTGTTGCCGGTGTTCGGAACCGTTTCCACGATCCGCGGATCGCCGAGCGCGATCGACCAGCCGAAGCCGAAGTCTCCCACCCGGTCTTTCTCGAGGGAATCGTAGACACGTTTAACCTCGAGGGGGAAGCCTGCGAGTTCGAGCGAGAGATCCGTGAATTCGCGACGGTTCCGCCCCAGCTTCGCTTCGCTGCTGACCTCGAGCGTCCGGGCTTCCACGCGGCCAAGGCGGAGGTCATTGAAGGCCGTGATCCGGACCAGGTAGGAGCCATTGGTGAGCATGGAAGTATCAAATGTCGCGAGAAGAGCGTCGTTGACCGTGCCCGCGCCCGAGGCGATTTCCCGCCATGCGTTGTTTCCGGCCCCGACGTTGGCGAGATCGATCGCTTCGCGAGGGGCGTATTCCACCTTCCACGAGGGGATGGGACGCGTGGAGGCGATGGAACCACGGATTTGCTGCACCAGCGCGGCCGTGTCGCCGTCCTGCGGTGAGGTAAACGTGATCTGCGGACGGAGCGAGGCAGGATCAACGCCGACCCCCACAATCTGACCGATGAAGACGGCATCGCCTCCGCCCTGCGGTTGCGCGACCACGCGGAGGAGATAGATGCCATCCGCGAGCGTGCTGGTCGGGAAAGTGCCGAGGGCGTTCGAGTAGACATTGCCCGAGCCGCTCCCGATTTCCGTGTAATCCGGATCGGGCGCGGCCAGGTCGGCGGGATCGATCATGTCGAAGCGAGCGTAGGAAAGGGTCCAATCCGGCGTCTCTCCCGCCTGGGCGATGATGCTGGCGATGACTTCGGTGTCCGCCGAGGGCACGTCCCCGCCGGAAGGCGTGAAGATTTGCACGCGGGTAGTGCCCAAGCCCTGCTGCTCGGCGAGATTTTCGGGATCAAAGGGCAGGATGCCGTTCTCGTCGGCCACATAAAGGGCCCACTTCTCGGTGACGCTCTGGCCGCCGGTGTCCGTGACCGTTCCTGTCACCAGGAGTTCGCCGGGGAAGGGCGGGGTAAAGGTGGCGTTTCCCTGGGCGTCAAGGGCGAGGGTCTGGCCGTTGGCGGTGAGGGCAAGCGAGGCCACCCCGAGATCATCGGTGCCGACGAGGCGCAGCGAAAAAGGAGTGCCCGCCTTGGCCGTTTGCCCGGTCAGGCTGAGGAGGGCGGCTGGAGGAAGATCCTGGAAGTAACTGGCGAAGTCCTGGCCGTCCACGGTCTCGTTGCCCAGGATTTCGACGCGCCGGGCGGAGGTCGCAAGCGGGAGAAAGTTTAGCGCCTGGAAGCCCCCTAGGCCGTAGCCGCGATCCGTCCCGCCTTGGCCCGGGCCGGCTGGCGTGCGGGAGAGGATTCTGATCACACGGACGAAGGGCACGTCCGGGTAGTCCGCGAGGTCGATTTCGTTGAACTGCTCGGCGGTGGCGCCCAAGAGGGTCAAGTTGTCGATTGTGGTCAGCGAGGCCTCGCTCGGCCCCATCGCGATATCAAAGGGCTCGTTGTTGTTGGTGCTGGTGCCCTGAACGGGCATATTCAAGATGAAATCCGCACCGGGGCCATCGATGATGGTTTCATCGAAGCGGACCGTCACGGAAGCCCCATTCGGAAGGGAGAGGAAATGCGCGGGCGGGTAGGAGCCGATGGGCGGAAAGTTCGTGCGCAGGCCGAAGGGTTTCAGGAGCACCTCGGGCGAGGTGGGCTCGATGCGGTTATTCAGAAGGACGAATTGCTCGGCGCCGGGCCAGACCACGCGGGGGCGATACCCGTAGGCTTCGGGGAGGGCTCCGCCCGTGGCGTGGGAGTAGTCGAGAACCTCGTCTGCGAGGCGATCCGGCAACTCGGGGGTGACCTCGGCGGGTTGCGTCTGGGTATCTCCCTGCGAGAGCACCTGACGGACCTCGTAGATGCCCGGTCGCAGGCTGGAGAACTCGAAGGTACCATCCGTGGCGGTCGCCACCCGGGGTTCGGCGGCATCGAGCAGGCTGTTGAAGTTGAGGTCGAGGAAGACGGTGCGGCCTTCGGTGGGAGTGCCGCCGGCGGGGTCCGCGGTGAGTTCGGCGACGCGGCGCACGGTGCCGCGGATGGTGCCTGCGGGGGGATCGAAGACGAGGGGATCGGTGAAGGTGGAGAAGACCTCATGGCCATCGCCAAAACTGTCATCGTCGGTGTTGGCGTCCTCGGGGTCGGTGCCGAGGATGGCTTCCTCGCGATCGGAGAGACCGTCGCTGTCGGTGTCAAAGGGGGCGAGGGGCTCGAGGCTGAAGAAATCGCGCGGCCGCATCGTCTCGATGCCGATTTCCTCGAGGCCGCCGTCGGCGGAGATCGGGCCCATGGCGATCGCCCAGTCAACCAGATCCTGAGTGGCCAGGAAGTTGAAGCGCGTCAAGGGCTGGGCCTCCCAGGAGAAGAGGAAGGAACCATCGGGAATCGCGGAAATATCGCTCTCCAAGAACGAACGCGGGTCGAAGGGATCGGTGCCGGCGAAGTATTCCTGCCGGTTTGACATCCCGTCGCCATCCGAATCGATATCCCATTGCCAGGACTCGAGGGCTTGAAGGCGGAGCCAGAATCGGCCATGGGGTGGCTCCTGGGGGGATTGCGCCGAAACATGGACGGTGGTCAAGGAGACGATCGCACACGATAGAGGGCAGACAGAAGATAATTTCATCATGGTAGGAGAGCTTTGTCTTTTTGCGCAATCGCCTGCAGCTCAATGGGCGATATTCGTGGAAAGCGTTGCAACTCCAAGGACGAAGGCAGACCTGTGAATCCCCGAAACGAGTCGGTGCCTACTCTGGATACCCGAGCCTTCGGGAATCCTTACACGGAGACGTCGATTTCTTTGCGCCAGAGGGTGCTCGGGGGACTGAGGCACCCGCCACGAGGGATTTACCGTCGCCGTGCGCCCTAACGCACCTGTCCCTCACCGCGGACCAGGTATTTGTAGCTGGTGAGTTCGCGGAGAGCCATGGGGCCGCGGGCGTGGAGCTTGTCGGTACTAATGCCGATTTCGGCGCCGAAGCCGAACTCCTCGCCGTCGCTGAAGCGGGTGGAGCTGTTGCGGAAGACGGCGGCGGAGTCGACCTCGGCGAGGAAGGCCTCGGCGGCATTGGTGTTGGCGGTGACGATGCAGTCGCTGTGGTGCGAGCCGTAGTGGTTGATATGGGAGATGGCGGCGTCGACGTCCTTCACGACCTTGATGGAGAGGATGAGGTCGAGGTATTCGGTAGTCCAGTCCTTCTCGGTAGCGGCAATGGCGGCGTCGTCGCCGAGGATGGCGCGGGTGGCGTCGTCGCCGCGGATCTCGACACCTTTCTCCTTGAGGGCGGCGGCGATCTTCGGGAGGAAGGTATCGGCGACGGCGCGGTGAACGAGAAGGGTTTCAAGGGCGTTGCAGACGCCGGGTTTCTGGGTCTTGGCGTTGAGGACGATGGCGGTGGCCATGTCGAGGTCGGCGGCCTTGTCGACGTAGGTGTGGCAGATGCCGTCGTAGTGCTTGATGACGGGCATGCGGGCAAGAGAGACGACGGTCTCGATGAGGCCGGCCCCGCCGCGCGGGATGATGAGGTCGAGGTATTGATCCATCTCGGCCATGATCTTGACCGTGGCGCGGTCGGTGTGCGGAATGAGCTGGATGGAGTGCTCGGGGAGGCCGGCGCGGGCGCCGCCCTCCTGGAGGGCGGCGGCGATGGCGAGATTCGAGTGGATCGCTTCCTTCCCGCCGCGGAGGAGAGTCGCGTTGCCGGTCTTGAAGCAGAGGACGGCGGCGTCGCTGGTGACGTTCGGGCGGGACTCGTAGATGATGCCGATGACGCCGATGGGGACGCGCTTCTGCTGGATCTGGAGGCCGTTCGGGCGCTCCCATTCCTCGATGATCTGACCCACGGGATCGGGGAGTTCGGCCACCTGCCGAATGCCGCCGGCCATGCCGGCGAGGCGCGCGGGATTGAGGAGAAGCCGGTCGATCATCGCGGGGGTAAGGCCGTTTTCCTTGGCGGCGGCGATATCCACGGCGTTGGCCTCGAGGATGGGGCCTTCGCGGGCGACGAGCTCGTCGGCCATGGCGACGAGGATGCGGTTCTTGTCCTCGGTCGAGAGCTTGGCGAGTTCGCGCGAGGCGGCGAGGGCCTGGGCGCCCAGACGGTGGATTTCTTCCTTGAGGGAATCGGACATTCAGGAAACGGGTTGGGGGTGGGGGAAGAACCGGGTGCAGAGGCCTCCGCCCTCGACGAGGGCTTCGAGTTGTTCGGGGCGGTGACCGGCGGCGATGATGGCGGGAATGCCGGCGCTGACGGCGGTGCGCACGGCCTGGAGCTTGGTGACCATGCCGCCGACGGAGAAGGCGCCCTTTTCGGGATTCGCGAAGCCAACGACCTGGTCGATGTCGGCCACGGTGGGAATGATCTCGCCGTCGGGGCCCTTGAGACCATCGACGCTGGTGAGGAGGATGAGGAGATCGGCTTCGGCGAGGACGGCGAGGCGGGAGGAAAGCTCGTCGTTGTCCCCGAATTTCAGTTCCTCGACGGCCACGCTGTCGTTCTCGTTGATGATGGGGACGACATCTCCGAAGGAGAGGAGCTTGTCGAGCGTGTTTCTCACGTAGGCCCCGCGCTGGGGGGTCTGGAAATCGGCGTAGGTGAGGAGAATCTGGGCGACCTTCAGGTCGAACTGGCGGAAGAGCGTTTCGTAGAAGTGCATCAGCCGGGCCTGGCCGACCGCGCAGCAGGCCTGGAGGGTGCTGAGGTCGGTGGGGCGTCCGTCGAGGCGGAAGGCCATCATGCCGGCGGCGGCGGCCCCGCTGGAAACAATGGTGCAGGCCATGCCCTTGCGGACGAGTCCGGCCACGGCGCGGGTCAGTTTTTCGAACTGCTCGTCGTCCAGCGCGACCCCGTCCCTACGAGTCAGGATGCCGGAGCCGAACTTGATGACGACTTTTCGGGGTGTCTGTTGCATTCGGAACAAAAGGCTCTAATATTGGTCGCCTTGCCCCGGTGTAAAGGGACACTTTGCCCCCTTGCCCGGACGAGACGCACCCATAGTTCAATGGATAGAACGACGGTTTCCGGAGCCGTAGATCTAGGTTCGATTCCTAGTGGGTGTATTTTCCGCCTTCCGCGCCTCGCTTCGGAAGCGCGAATCAAGCAATCCAGGAGGGGTGGCAGAGTGGTCGATCGCGCCGGTCTTGAAAACCGGAGAAGGGCAACCTTCCGTGGGTTCGAATCCCACCCCCTCCGCCATTTGCGGGTCAGGGATAAAACAGCCGCTGGCGCACCTCGATGCCGAGATCGGTGCCGACGAGCTGCTTGAAGCGGGCGATGTCGAAGACAATGCTCTGGCGGTAGTGGTAGGGGAAAACCATGCGGGGGCGGAATTCCCGGACCGCGCTCGCGGCGGCATCCACGGTCATGTTGGAGGGAAGGCTCATGCAGACGAAGGCCGCGTCGATGTCGGTCAGGGCACGCATTTCGGGGATGTCCTCGGTGTCGCCGCTGAAATAGAGGTTCTGGCCGCCCATTGTGACGACGTAGCCGTTGCCGGTGCCTTGGGGGTGGTTCGAGTTCGAGAGGTTGTACATCGCGATGGCGCGGATATCCATGCCATGGGCGTTGCCGGTGGCGCCGTTCGCGAGAATGGTGGTGCGGCTCCGGAGAGTGGCCGGGGCGGCGGATGGCATCGCGTTGTAGACGGATTGCGGGGCGAAGATGGTGGTTCCCGTGCCCGGCTTCAAGAGGGCGGTGAGTCGGCTGGCGCTGAAATGATCGGAGTGGGTGTGGGTGACGAGGATCACATCGGCGAGCGGCAAGCCGGTGAACCGGGGGGCATTTCCGTTCTGGTCGCTGGGATCGCTGTAGATCGCCTTGCCATTCCACGACACCATGACACTGGCGTGGCCGATAGGATGAAGGAGGGCGTCGCCGTTGTCGGTCGGCAAGTGATCCCCGGTGATGATGTCGGCGCCCGTTTGGGGAATGGCGCGATAATAGCGTCCGTCAAGATGCGGGGCCGCCGTGTCGAGGTGCTGGTCGGAGCCCGTGCTCCGCACCGTGACGAGGGGAGTCCAGGATCGCATGGCGTCCGTCGTCTCGATGCGGTAGTAGGTTCCCTCGTCCGCGGCGGAAGTGAGAACGACCTCGCCGTTTTCCTCGCGAATGAGTCCCGTGACCTGAGGTTCGGCCGCAGTCAGCCAGAGGGTGGTTCCGAGGGCGGCGAGCGGAAGCGCCGTGCGGAGGGCGGGGGACAGGAATTTCATCGATGAGGAGTTCGGAGAGGGACCTTCAAGGTTTCCGGATGCGGATATTCCGGTACCAGACGGGGTGTCCGTGATCCTGGAAGCCGATGCGGCCTTCGTGGGGGAGGTCCCCGAGTGCGGTGCCGAACTTGTTTTTCGAGCCGTCGGGATTCTGGTTTGCCTTCGTCCACAGGCTGAGATCGAGATCCTGCACCTTCTGGTCGTTGAGGTGGACGACAAGTTTAGGGCCCTTGGCCTCGATGCGCAGGGTGTTCCACTCGCCGGCGGGCTTCACCGCGTTGGAAGAGGGTTCGGAGGCGTCGTAGAGGGCACCGGCGTCGTGCTTGCCGGGTTGGGCCTTGCCCGCGGAGTCCATGACCTGGATTTCGAAGCCCTTCTGGACGGGGTCGCTCGGGTCCGTGCGGATGAAGACGCCGCTGTTGCAGCCCTTGCTGACCTTGAACTCGAGTTCGAGGACGAAATCGCCGAAGGTGTCCTTGTGCCAGACGTAGCCGGTTTTCGGGACGCGGGCGAGGGCCCCGTCCTCGATGATCCATTTCGTCGGTTTCCCCGCGCCGTCAACCCAGCCGTCGAGGCTCTTTCCGTCGAAGAGGACGGTCGGTTCTTCCGTCGCAAGGACAGGGGAGAGGGAAAGGGTGAGAAGAAGGGTGGCGAAGGCGGGTGTTTTCATGGTCGGGTCAGGATTGGGGTGCAAAGAGAAGGGGCAGGAAATCGGAAAGATAGCGACGCCAGACAGGCCATGAGTGGCCGCCTTCGCTGAGAGTGTAGGTGTGGCGAATGTTCTTTTCCGTCAGCCACTGGATGAAGGCGGTGTTGCGGTCGAGGAGGAAATCGGTTTTTCCGCAGGCGATCCAAAGGAGTTTCAGTTTTTCGTTGGCAAGTTCCGGCGTCGCGACCACTTCGGGGAAGACCTTCTGCCAGCCGTTCACATTGTCCGCGATGCCGGAGCTGAAGCCGCCGACCCAGGCGAAGGTGCCAGGGTGCGCCAGTCCCATTCCGAGGGCTTGTCCGCCGCCCATGGAAAGGCCGACGATCGCGCGATTCGCGGCGTCCTTCAGGACACGGTAGTGGGATTCGATGTAGGGGATGAGTTCGGCGAGTGTGTCGGTGCTGACGGCGTCAAAGTTGTTGCTCCCACGATCAGGGCCGAAGAGGTCGCCGCTTTCGCCTTTTGCGAGTGCGTGGCCGTAGGGCATGACGATGAGCATGGGCACGGCCTTCTGCGCGGCGATGAGGTTATCGGCGATCCGGTGGGCCTGTCCGACGTCCATCCACGCGGCCTCGTTGTCGCCGTAGCCGTGGAAGAGGTAAAGGACAGGGTAGGCGGCGTCCTTCTTCTCTTCGTAGCCAGCGGGTGTGTAGACGCGGAAGGGCCGGGTTGTGCCGCCGAGGGTTGCCGAGACATAGCTGTGGAGGTGCACGGTGCCGTGCGGCACGGCGTCCACCCAGTCCCACGACCGGGGCGGCTCGCCGGGCACTTCGATGAGGCTCTCCGAGGTACGCCAGACCTTGAAGCGTGGGTTCTCGATATCGAGGACATCGGTTCCATCGACGCGGAATTTGTAGCTGTAAATATCCGGGGCGAGAGGCCCGGTGGTCACGCTCCACACGCCGTTGTCGCCCTTTTCCATCGCGAGGGGTTTCGGAGCGAGATCGCTGGTCAGGCGAACGTCGGTCGCGTTCGGAGCCTTGACGCGGAAGGTGACGCTCCGGTCGGGATGGAGGGTGGGCGCCGAAGGTGCCGGCAGCGAGCCGAGGGCCGTGAGGAGGAGGCAAAGGGCGGCGGGAGATTTCATGGCACGCGTTTCATCTCGAAGGTGCCGAAGTCGCTGCCGTCCGATTTGTAATCGGCCTTGAAGTCGTTTTCGGTGGCGGTGCCGGTGAAGTGGTAGGTGCCGCCAAGGGCACCGAGATCCTTGCTTCCCGAGAGCTGGTAGGCGTCGTCGTTCCGCTTCGCCTTGTAAATCGAGCGGAAGCTGGCGCTGAGGAACGGGCCCCAGCGCGCGTAGTAGTGCATCTCGTAGTTTTCGCCGCCCTTGTGGGTGACAACGCAACGGAGGAGTCCGGAGTGGGCGTTGAAGCCGCTCGTCCAAGAGCCTTCCCACGGGCCTTCAATGCCGGCGTGGGGTTGGGCTAGGGCGGCCTTCCATTCACGCTTGAAGCTCGCGCAGCCGGAGAGGAGCAGGATGGGTATGAGTGTTAGGATCGAAAGAAAGCGTTTCATAGTGCTGGGAGAAATATGAAATTTCCGGTTGAATTCGACAAGGAAAGATTACATTCGCAACCCCTTGTCAAAATCCGAAGAATACATCCCCGGCCAACGCTGGGCGAGCGAAACACAGCCGGAACTCGGGCTGGGTCTCATCATCCGCGCGCATGGCGGTCGCGTCACGGTGCACTTTCCCGTGGCCGGCGAGACGCTGACCTACGCCATCGGAAACGCCCCGTTGCGGCGGGTCGTCTTTGCGAAAGGCGATACGCTTCGCACCCACGATGGACGGACGATTACGGTCGGGGAGGCGCGTGAAGAGAACGGGCTGACCTTCTATGACGGAGCGCATGGCACCTGCGGCGAGAGCGAGCTCGACGCCCATGTCGGATTCAATCGTCCGGAAGCGCGTCTCTTTGCGGCCGACATCGATGAGAACCGGGTCTTCGACCTTCGCTATCGGGCGCAGGTGGCGGCGGGACTGATGAAACGGCGGACGACGAGGGGTCTGATGGGTGGTCGGATCGACCTTATTCCGCACCAGCTTTTCATTGCCGACGAAGTCTCGCGCCGGTACGCCCCGCGCGTGCTTCTGGCCGACGAAGTGGGGCTTGGCAAGACGATCGAAGCCTGTCTCATCCTGCACCGGATGCTTTTGACGGGTCGGGCCGCGCGCGTGCTCGTGCTCGCGCCGGAATCGCTTGTCCACCAATGGTTCGTCGAACTTCTGCGCCGGTTCCAGCTCCGTTTTTCGATCTACGATGCCGGTCGCTGCGAGGCGATCGAGGAATCGCCCGAGGGGGGGAATCCCTTCCTCGACGAACAATGGGTGCTTGCGGGGCTCGACTGGCTGGCCAGCGATCCGGAGCGCTCGGCGGAAGCGGCGGAGGCGGGCTGGGATCTGGTGATTGTCGACGAGGCGCACCATCTGGAATGGCGCGACGGCAAGGGCAGCGCGGCTTATGACGCGGTCGAGGCCATCGCGCGGACATCGCCGGGTCTGCTCCTTCTGACCGCAACGCCCCAGCAGCTGGGCCGGCAGGGGCATTTCGCGCGGCTGCGCCTGCTTGATCCCGACCGTTACAACGATTTCGAGACCTATCTCAAGGAGAGCGAGCGTTACAGCGAGGTTTCCGCGCTCGCGGACAAGCTGGTCGGAGGAAAGCGTATTCTGGCCAAGGACAAGAAGTTGCTCGGCGAACTCCTTGGCGAGCATACCGAGGGGGAGAAAGAAGCAATCGCGGCTCGCCTCGTTGACCTTCACGGAACCGGGCGCGTCATGTTCCGCAACCTCCGGCGGAATCTGGGAGGCTTTCCCGAGCGAAAGCTGCATCTCGAACGGCTTGAGGCCACCGACGGGGGGGAGGACGAGACGAAGCTGGAGTGGTTGGAGAAGTTCCTGCGCGCCGATGCCGAACAGAAGGTGCTCCTTATCTGTCACAGCCGGGAGCGCGCGGAATGGATCGAGGCGACGGTACGCGAGCACATCGAGGTGAAGTCGGCCGTTTTCCATGAGGGTCTGACCTTGATTCAGCGCGACCGGAGCGCGGCCTGGTTCTCGGAAGAGGACGGCGCGCGTCTGCTTGTGTGCTCGGAGATCGGAAGCGAGGGGCGGAATTTCCAGTTCGCGCAGCATCTGGTGCTTTTCGATCTTCCCGAAGAGCCGGGTTTGCTGGAACAACGGATCGGTCGTCTCGACCGCATCGGCCAGAAGGGGACGATCCACATCCATGTCCCCTGCGTGCGCGGCACGGGCGAGGAAGGCTGGGCCCGCTGGTACCACGAGGGGGCGAACGCGTTTGAGGCCTGCCTGCACGGTGGCAACGCGCTACAGCGCGAGTTCGGTGATCGCCTCGTGGCACTTCCCCAAGGCGATCTCGACCGGTTGATCGCGGATACGAGGCAATTCAAGGCGAAGCTTGACAAGGAATTGGAGAGCGGTCGCGACCATCTCCTGGAACTGAGTTCGTTCAACCGGTTGAAAGCCGAGACCCTTGTCTCCTCGATCGAGGAAACCGAATCGTCGACCGAACTGGAGCAACTCATGATCGAGCTTTTCGACCACTTCGGCGTGGTGCAGGAGGAGCTCCACGGCGGCGCGTATTTCCTGCGACCGGACAGTGTATTCTCCGGTGACGCGTTTCCGGGAATGAAGGCCGAGGGAATGTCGGTGACGTTCTCGCGGGCCGAGGCGCTTTCCCGCGAGGATTACGGGTTCTTCAGTTGGGATCACCCGATGGTGGAAGCTTCGGTCGAGTTGCTCTCGACTTCGGGGCAAGGGAATTGCAGCTTTCTCATGGCGGAGACCGGCGAGGGGCCCGGTATCAACCTTGAGTGCGTCTTCATGCTCGAAGCCATGGCGCCGAAACCCTTGCACATCGACCGCTTCCTCTCACCGGTTCCCATGCGCATCCGTTTCGACCATCGTGCGCGGAAGGTTTCCGACGAGGACTTCGAGGCCTTGCTTGCCATCGGGAAGGACGGGGATCCACGGTGGCTCAGGGAGAAGCACGAGTCGATCAAGGGGATCGTCACCTCGCTCGTCTCAAAGGCCGAAGACATGATCGGCAAGCGGGCAGGGCGCGTGCGTCGGGAGGCGGAGGCGGCCATGGACGTCCTCCTCTCGGGCGAAATCGAACGTCTGGCGATGCTCAGGGAACACGGTCACCCGATCCGTGACGATGAATTCGAGGCGGCTCGCGCGGAACAGGAAGCCTTGCGCGAGCACATCGCCGCGGCGCCAATTCGCCTTGATGCGGTGCGGCTGATTGTCGTGGAGTAGCCGTGTGATCTGCCATCGGCGGCTCCCCGGAAAGGATGCCGCTTCGGGCGGATTCAGGATTTCCGCTTTTTCTTCGCGGGGGCGGAGCTCGCCGGGTCGGGCCAATCCGGATCGGCGGTGCGGGCCTGACCCATCGTCGCGATGGCTTTGGCGACGAGTTCGGGATGTTCCGAGGCCAGATTCTTCGATTCCGCGATGTCCTTCGAGAGATCATAGAGTTCGACCGGGCCGCCCTGGGTCGGCCGGACGGCTTTCCAGTCGTCCCAGCGGATCGCCTGGATCGAGGGCCCTTCGTGCAGTTCCCAGTAAAAATAGTCCCGTTGCGGCGCCGCGCCGCCCTTGAGGAACGGAACGAGGGAGTGCCCGTCCGTTTGATAGTCCGCCGGGAGTTCGGCCCCCGCGAGTTCGGCGAAGGTAGGGAGCAGATCCCAGAAGGCCCAGGGTTCGTCGGAGACCCTGCCGGCGGGAACCGTTCCCGGCCACCACGCAAACGCCGCCTGGCGGAGGGCCCCCTCGTACATCCCGCGCTTGAAGCCGCGCAGCGTGCCGTCCATCGTCTGGTTGAAGCGCTTGCCGATGGCCGTGTTCGGGTCGAAGGAGGATCCGTTGTCGCCGGCGAAGACGATCAGCGTGTTGTCGGCGATTCCTTTCTTTTCCAGCAGGGCGACGAGGGCGCCGAGATCGGAATCGATGCGCGTCACCATCGCGGCGTAGTTCTTCTCCTTTTCACTCCAGGGCTCGTCCTTGTAGAGGCCCTGGTCATCGATCTCGAAATTGCCGTGGGGAAGCGTGATGGCGTAGAAAAGGAAAAACGGATCGGCGGCGTTCTGGTCGATCCAGCGGAGGACATCGTTCTGGATCAATTCCTGGGCGTAGACGGCATGGCGTCCGCCTTTGTTTTCCGGGATCTCGAAACGTTTGTCGTCGTTGTAGAGGTAGGGCGGAAAGTAACTGTGCGCGTGGCGCTGGCAGTTGTAGCCGAAGAAATGGTCGATGCCGTTTTTGAACGGGCTCCCCGTTGTGTCGAACATGCCCATGCCCCATTTGCCCATCGTCGCCGTCTTGTAGCCGGCCGTCTTGAGGATCTTCGCGATGGTCACGGTATTCTCCGGAAGCGGGCGCTGGCCCTCGGGTTGGATCTCGCGGTTCGCGCGGGTCGGGCAGTGTCCCATGTGGAGGCCGGTGAAGAAGGACGAGCGGGCCGGGGCGCAGACGCTGGTGCCCGTATAGGCCGAGAGGTAGCGGGTGCCTTCCGTGCAGAGGCGGTCGAGGTTCGGGGTCTGGATGAGCTTCTGCCCGTAGGCGCCGAGGTCGCCTTGGGCGATGTCGTCGGAGAGAACGAAGATCAGGTTCGGGCGCGGTTTCGCCTGGCCGAAGGAGACAAGACCGGTGCAGGCGAGCGCGAGGGAAGTGAGCAGGAATCGCTTCATGGTGGGGTAGAATAGGGACATTCGTGGCGTATGGATAGTCGGAATCTTCGCGGGACTCCCTCGCGGAGTCGCGATTTGCCAGGCCAGGGCGATCCGTCGGGAAGGTTTCCGCGTGATGCCGTGACTTAGCTCCCTGCTTTCTTCAATTCCTCCAGCCAGGTCACGGCCTGAGGGTATTCAAGTTCGTCCTTCGAGAACTTCGTATAGGTTTCCAAAGGTTCGCGGGCGGAGTCCTTCTTGTTGGCGCGGAAACGGGCCTGGCCCAGATGCCAGTAGTAGTTGTAGAACGTGGGGAAGCGCTCGATCGCCTCGGTGGCGGCCTTCTCCATCGCGCTCCAGTCTTCCTTCAGTTCGGCGCGCGCGATGCGGACGGAGAAGGCCGACTGCTCGTCCCTGACCATACCGAGCACGTCATCGAAGAGGTCTTCTGGAATCGCGTCGCGCTTTCCAAGAAGCATCGCGAGTTCACAGATCTCCCGGACGTCGCCGGATCGCTTCGTCCGCCAGGCGCGAGCGATAAGGAGGGGGAGGCGATCGGTGGCGGTCTCGCGGGCGAGTTCGGCCTCATCCATGAGACCCGCGGTCTCAAGGGCGGGAATGGTGATGGTCAGGACGTTGTCACCGATCAGTTCGTCGGGCTGCATGCGCTCGAGGAGACCCCGCAGTTTCTTCTTCTGACCTCCCTGGAGATAATTGCGCAGTTTCATGCGCTCGGCGGCGTCGCCGAGAAGCGGGTGGTCGAGGGCGCGGGCGACTTCATCGAGGTCGACGTCCTTGCCGAGGCGCAGATCGGTCTGGGCCTCGACGTAGCGGATGGCGGCGTAGGTATAGGGATTCTTCGAAGGATCGCGGTAGGGCTCGAAGACCTTGTAGAGGCGGGCGAGCAGCTCCGGATTGTCGGTGTCGATGAACTGCGGCGCTCCGATGACCCCGAGGGATTTCTCAAGGTCGCCGTCAAAGTCCTTCAGGAGCGTCTCCAGCATCTTCAGGGAGAACGCCGCCGACTTTTCGCCCTGTTCGAGCCGTTCGGCGAAGTCGATCCAGTAGCGGGCATCGGTGTGGGGGAAACGTCCGGTCTTCACCTCGTAGAGCCGCACCTGGAGGGCGGTCGCGCGGGAAAGGGTGTCCAGGTTGTTCAAATCGCGCAGGTCCGAGAAGGCCTCCGGCTCCTCCACGCTCTCGAGATCGAAGGTTTTTCCGACCAGCTCGACCATCGATTTGCTGAAGGGAACCGAGCGGCGGGCCTGCTTGAGGGCCTTCAGGAGGGCGAGCTTCAGGGTGGCGGCGGTCTGCGGAATGTCGGGTCCGAGATCCCAATTGCCGATGCCATCATAGAATTTCTCCGCCTCTTCGAGCGCGCCCATCCGGAGGAGGCGTTCGAAGATCTGGACGACGAGCCCGAGTTGCGCGCGCCCGACGGTGCCGGCGACCATCTCGTCGTGGGTGGCCATGAGGGCGTCGGCGGAATTGAGATCGCACTGCGAGTAGGGCCCGTAGAGTTCCAGCGTCTCGACGATGCGCGGATTCCGGCGGTCGAGTTCGGAATGCGTCATGTAGAAGGCGATGTCGCCCTTGCGCCCGGCCTCGATGGCGGTTTCCAGGCCGTAGAGGAGGACTAGCTGGCGGAGGGGCATGGGAAAACGGTCGTCCTCGACGACGGCGGTGAGGCGGGCGCGGAACTCATCGTGCGTGCGCGTTTCCGATGCCAGTTCCAGAAGCGAGACGCGGAAGGCGGGCTCCCGGGTTTCGAGCGGAAGTTCGTCACTGGAGGCGGCAAGGAGGCGCACCTTGGCCATCTCCTCCGCCGTGGCGGTGGCGGGAGGATTCTCCAGGAACGCGGCCACGTCCTTGAGCCGGGGATCGTCCGAGAGGGTCGAGGGCGGGCAGTAGGCGAACCAGTCGGGCTCGAAGGACTGGCGCCAGTCCGCGACGGCCATGGCAAAGTCATCGTGCCCGATGCCGCCGCGGCTGAGGGCGGCGAGCCGGGCCTGCATGACCTTGCGGGTCTCGACATCCTCGTTGCTCGTGGGCTGCCGCTCGATCTCGCGCTTCAGGAGCGCTTCCTCGTCCTCGTCGCGGCCCATCTTCCGGTAAAGTTCGGCGAGGGAAAGGGCGCTCCGCCCGCGATCGGCGGCCTCGGGGTCTTCGAGGAGCTTCTCCAGCGCGGCCACGGGTTCGCCCAGATTCTCACCGGTCTTGTAGGCGATGCTGGCCCAGAGCCGCACCATGCCCTGCGAGATGGCGTCCGGTTTCTCACCCTCCGGTTCGTGCTTCCGGAATTCGGCGACCGCCGTCAGCGCCCGGGCGTGCTCGCCGAGATCCACGAGGCAGAGGGCCTGGTAGAGGGCGAGAATGCGTTGCGGTTCCCGCTGGTCGGTTGCGAAATGGTCGGCGACGACGAGCATGAATTTGCGGAAGTCCGCGGCGCTTTCGGGGAACTGCCGGGTGGCGATGAAGCAGATGGCGGAGCCGAAATGCCGCATGTAGTCCGGTTGCCAGCGCAGGGCGTGGGCCATGAGGTCGAGCGCGTCGAGAAGCATCGCGCGGTTGCCGGACTGCGCGGCGATGCCGATCTGCCGGGCGAGGGCGTTCGCGCTGGGGACGGCGGGAACGCGCACCTCCGGCGCGGTGGCGGGGAAGCCGAGCGTCCTGCGCAGCGCGACCCATTCCTTGAACCAGGCCTCGCCCTCCGCCCAGTAGGCCTTCGCCTTCGCGGGATCGGCGGTGAGTTCGAGCAGGCCGGCCGCATGCTCGGCGGTCGAGGCCTTGGTGCGCATCTCGGCGGGCACGGCGCGGAGTTTTTCCGCCTCCGCCAGCGCCTCGTCCGGTTTGCCGGTTTCGAGAAGAATCAGGATGGCGCGCAAAAGGGCGTCCGACGCGCTCGGGATGGTTTTGGAAAAGGTTCCGGCCTCAAGGAAACGCGCCAGGGCATCATCCAGGCGGCCCCGGCTCTCGTAGTTAAAGCCGAGACGGCTTGCGGCCGAAAACCGGAAATCGTCACGGAGTTTCTCACGGGCGAGGAGCCCGAGGAGAATGTCCTCCTCCTCCGCGAACTCCCGCAGGTGGCTGTGCCGGTCCGCGGCAAGAAAGCGGCCCTCGATGAAGGCGTCGACGTGCTCCGGCAAACGGGAGAGCAAGCCGATGGCAAAGGGGCCGAGCTTTGTCTTCAGCACCGGTTCGCCCCGGCGCTCGATCGTTTCGGCGTAAGCGGCGAGGCGCCACAGCACCTCGGGGAAGCGAGCGCCGGGCTCGAAGCGGGTGAGGTAGTCGGCGGCGTGGCGCAGGTATTCGCGGCCGTTCGCGCCCTTCGCCAGCTCGTCCAACTCCGCCTCGAAGTCCGCCGCCGTCTTCAACACGTCCGACGGGGCGGAAATGTCCCAGGTGTCGGGCTTGTTCTCCTCCACGTGGGCGGCCAGTTCCTTCGCCAGGGCGGCGCAGGTCTCCCGGGTCGCGTCGTCCAGCGGGGCGGGAGCCGGACGCTCTTCGGTCGCCGCCGGCGGGGAGGTGGCATCGGCATCCTGCGCGTGGCCCGTTGCGGGCAGGGCAAGCAGCGCCAGTACCGGCAGAAACCGGAAGGGGAAAAGGTGGATCTTCATCACGGTATGTAGTTTATGGAACTTGCGCCCGCAAGGAAAAGGCGGAATGGGGAGGGAACCCGCAATTCTGAACCTTGAACGCTCCTTTTTGAATTTTGAATGCTGAGAACTTTTCGACGGTTTCGCTGAAGGCCGTCATCTTCGACCTCGACGGCACCCTCCTCGATACGCTCGACGACCTCGCCGAGTCGCTCAATGCCATGCTCGCCGGTCTCGGTTACCGGCAGCACTCGGTGGAGGCGGTGAAAGGATTCATCGGCGACGGGATGGAGAACCTCGTCCGGCGCGCGGCCCCGGAGGACGCCGCCATCGACGACGCCCTTGTCGCCCGCTGTCTCTCCGTCTACAAGGAAGAGTACGGGAAGCGCTGGAACGTCAAGACCCGGGCCTACGAGGGCATTCCGGTGCTCCTCGCCGAACTCCAGCGCCGTGGTGTGCCCATGGGCGTCCTTTCGAACAAGGCCGACGCCTTCACCAAGCTCTGCATCGCCGAATATTTCCCCGGCGTGACCTTCTCCGCCGTGCTCGGCCAGCGCGAGGGCATCCCCAAAAAGCCCGATCCTTCCGGCGCCCTTGAGATCGGCGCCCTCTGGGGGTTCCCGGTCGACGAGGTCGCGTTCGTCGGCGACAGCCCGGTCGACATCCGCACCGCCACGGGCGCGGGCATGTTCGCCGTCGGCGTCGACTGGGGATTCCGTCCCGCCGCACAGCTCCGGGACTGTGGTGCGGCCACCATCCTTGGGGAGCCGGGGGATCTCCTCCGCTACTTCGGGCGCGAAAGTGTCCTCGACGACGTCTGAACGCAAAAGCTCGCTTATTTCAGTTCTTCTCGCGCAGACTCCTCCGAGACAATCTGCGGCGTTACAAATTTAAGCGGGTAGGCTTCACCTGAAATTAGGCCGACATACTCCCTCTTACTATCCTGGGGTGGGTTTTCGAAATCTGGATTCACAAGCCTTACCGATTGCCCTCCCGCCAGGCCCTCGTCCCTGGCCTCGAAGGTGACATGCGTAACCCTCCCGTTCGCATCCAGATGACGGTAGACCAAGATTTGAGTCCGCCCTCCGAAATTCATCCTGAGCTGTAAGGACCCGCTCAAACCGCCTCGACGGGCATCCCCTGCAAAAACCATTACCCTCCGGTGATACTCGGCCACGAGGGGATGGGCCCGCCTGAATTGCAATGCTACCGAGAAGCCATCGCCCAATGCGATGGAAGAACAGGCATTCCAGAAATCTTCCTTGAAAGCCTTTTCAGGATCGTTGATAGCGAGCTTTTTTTGTTCCATTCCGTCACGATATTCCTGGTCGCTCATCGTTCCCTCGCCCTTGTTGTTATCGTCTCCGTAGACGGCACAGAGCGAGGCGCTCACTATAAGAAATGCGAAAATCTTCGATGCTGCTTTGGGTTTTGCGGTCATTTTCTTCATAGGTGTTTCCGAATGGGAAAGTGTTGACCTGAACCTTTCCTCTGATTGTGAAATTCCCGTGAAAGCAGGATGAAAATTCCATGGATTCTCCCCCGAACAGCGAGGGGGAGGCAAGGAAACGACGAGGCCCCGGATTGCAAGCGATGGACGGTCTTGGGGCGAGAGGCTTCTTACCTCTTTGGGGCCGGTATTTGTCTTCCGTTTTTCCCGGCAAGCGCTATTTTCGACGGCGAAGGAATCTGGGACATCGCGTCTTTGCTGATCGGGAGCGGGTGCCGGAAATGCGTGATGTCAGCGAACACACACCGCAAAATGCCATGAGTGAGAATCCCTATGAGACTCCGAAGGCCGAGGTATTGAACCCGGTTGGGTCCACTGCGTCCGAGGAAACCCGGAGGAAGTATATCAAGCACGAGGCTTCAGTGAAGTCGGTGGGCATCCTCTATTGGCTGGGTGCGCTCGCACTGGTGGTCATGGCCTTCGCCCCGCTCGTGGAGCTGGGCGAGGGGCGGGGCGGTTCCCGGGATCCTGGCTACGCGCTCGGATTTGCCGCGGTGCTTCTCGCCGTGGGAGCGCTTCAGTTTTGGACCGGGGCGAAACTCCGGAAGCTGGATCAGGTGGCGAGAATCCCCTGCGGGACCCTTTCCGGGCTCGGGCTGCTGGCCTTTCCCTGGGGAACCCTCCTCAACGCCTATGTCCTGTATCTCGTTTTCGGCGCCAAGGGAACGGTGGTATTCTCCCGTGAATACAAGGAGGTGATCGCGGCCACGCCTCACATCAAGTACAAGTCGTCGATCATCGCGGTGGTCGGCCTCGTGCTCCTTGTGCTCCTGCTACTCGTGGTGATCGGCGCCCTGATGATCCGGAGATGAGTCAATCACGAGCGTCTTTCTGGAACCCGGCGACGCCGGCTTGCCGATGGCGGAACGGAACTTGTTCGAGTAGAAGAGAATCCCCTCCTACGGGCAGCGGGCGGCGCGGATGCGGTAGAAGTCGCCTGCTTCGGCCCGTGTCGGATCGATGAGGCAAGAGAGCATCGTGCCGTTCCCCAACAGGCCCTCGCAGTAGGGATACCATTCGGTGAGGGTGTCGGAAGTCTCGACGGTGTAGGTGCGTCCGTTCGCGGAGAGCCAGTCGATCCGCCGGAAGGCGCCTTGCTCCACCAAGGCCTGCACGGTGAAGACCGAGGTGCGGGAATTGGGATTGGTGCCGGCCTGGTATTCCGCGCCGTCCGATTGGCCGTCGCCGTCAGAATCCCGTCCGGCGGGCCCGAGGGCGCTGCCGAAATTCGCGATCTCCCAGGCGTCGGCCATGCCGTCGAGATCGTAGTCGGCGGGATCGTCGGGATCGGGCCCGAGGAGCGTTTTGGCCCAGAAGCGGGGCCGATACCAGGTGTCGGTGGTGCCGCCGAACCACGAGAAGTAAGCGGGGCCCGGCGCGGCGGGGCGGAAATGCTGCACGTCCATGCCGACGATCTGGCCCGCGCTGGTCCCGATGGTGCTGAGCGGGATGGAGAACTCCGCTTCCCAGCGGGTGGCGTCGCCGCTTACGCGGACGGTGAAGCCGGACGTGACGGGCTGGGCGGCGAAGCCGCCGGAGCCATCGCCGCGGAGGGATCGGAAGGAGCCGTCGCGGGTGGCGAGGAAGCGGATGTCGTTGGCTTGCGCCACATCGTCCCCGCTGTCGTTCGGGTCGAGGGCGATGGCGACGGCATCGCTCGACGCGGGCGAGCCGACCGGTATTCCGCTCACGGCCACGTAAAGGGTGGTGCCGAAGAGGACGGAGCGGGCGGCGGCCGGGGTCTCGCCAATCAGCTCCCGGATGGGAATCGGATGGAGACAGGAAAAATAGGCAGGATCGTCGCAGGAGCCATCCACGACCGGCGCGGCCGTTGGTTTCTCCATCGCGATGGGGCGGACGACGAACAGGGCGTTGACAGTCGCGTTCTGGCCGTCGGAGTCGGTCGCTTTCAGTGTCAGCGCGTGCGTGCCGGGAAGGAGATCGCGGAGATAGAATTCCCGGCCAACGCCGTTTCTCGCGGGTCCCGCGGGAGGCGTGAGGGTCCAGGAAAGGCTGGTGTCGGGGAGCGGCCCGTCTTCGCGATCGTTCGCGCTGCCCCGGGCCACGAGCGATTCCCCGGCGGCGATAATCGGGATGGTTCCACAGCTCCGACCGCGCTCGGTCTCGAGCACGATCAAGGGACGCGGATTCTTGGGAGCGATGGTGAAGGGATCGGAGAGGGCGACGGCGGTGCGCAGGCCGTCGCTGGCAAGGACCTCGATCCGGGCTTCATCCGCGCCGCCGCCGGGCAGCTCCGCCGCGTCGACGGTGAATTCGGTGAGACGGACTTCGTCCGCGATCATCGTCCAGTTCGCCCCGCCATCGTGGGTGTGCCGCACTTGGAAACGAAGCGGCTGTCCTTCGGGATCGTCCGCCGTCCACCGGATCGTGAGCGGGCCGTTGGCGACTGTGCCGGCGACCGGTTCGGTCAGGGCGAGGGAAGGTGCCTCGCCACCCCCGAGCAGCGTCGCCTGGGGAATGCCGGGCGCGTTGTTCTTCTCCAGCACGACAGAGGCCGCCTCGGGTTGTTCCCCGGTCACGGCGAAAACAAGGAGAGAGCCACCATCGGAGACTTCACTGGCTCCGGCCGGAACGGCCGTAATGAGCGTGCCGTTGGCACGGCGGATGGCGAACTGCCACGTCGTCTGGTCTTCGGCTTCGGATACCATCGTGTTGGCATTGGCCTGCGAAACCGCGTCAGGCAGCGGGATCGCGGGATGGATTTCAGCAATGCCTGACGCGCCCACCACGGCGCCGAGCAGCATCGGATCGTTGCTTCCGCGGGCTTCGGCACCTCCCGCGCCTGGGGCCACAAATCCGGCGCCGAGCTGATTGTAGATCGCCTTCCACGTGTAGTCGGAAGTCCACACCCTTCCCGCATAAGACATCAGATCCCCCGCCGCACCGCCCCTGATAACCTGGCGTGCGAACGGATTCCATCCCTGGTATTCCACCGCTCCCGCCAGTTTACAGGGATCGTAAAGGTAGCCGTAATCGATGCCCGTGGGGTTTCCGCAATTGACGTGCTTGCGCCCGTAGTTATGGCCCATCTCGTGGGCGAGCACGGGCCCGGCCCGGGGCTCGTTGAAGCCGGTGCCCGCGTCCGCGAGCCCCATGAAGGAAATGAGGACCTTCGGGTTGCCGACCCGCCCGTAGCCATTTTTGAAGCGGTCCTCGAAGGGGGGGAAGAACGCGACGTGGTGGACGTTATAACCCGCGAGAAATTCCAACCCCGGGACGATTGCCGTGCTGAAAACAGCGCGCAGGCCGAGTTTGAACATCACCCAGTCGGAGTCGTCGTCGCTCTTCGACAACTCGTAGGGGCCGAAGTCCCAGGGAAGAGGCGGATTCCATTCCTCGATGGTGGAGCCGCCGAATTCGACCGTCAGGCGCGGCGTCGGCAGCATGGCTTCGGCGAGATCGAAGGCCGCCTGGTAGCGCGACTGGTAGCTTCCCAAAGTTCCGTAAGGTGTTCGCAACGGATAGGCTTTGAGGTGGATGGGACTTCGGCTTGTGAACGTGACCGAGACCTGCGTGGAATTGTTGGCGAAATTCGACTCGTTGACAAGATGGTCGGCATTGAATTCCGCGCGCAGCATCACCGGACCCGCCGCCGTCCATTCAGACGGCAGGCGGAACCACGAGCCGCATTCCTCGAAGTGTCGGCCCGGCGGGGAGGGATACAGAGTCCCGTCGCCCCCTACCGGCTGGAGGGGAGACCCGGGCAGCGGGACGCCTCCGCGGGTGCCGTGCAATTGCGCGAGCGAGAGCCGCTGGAGGTAGGAAACCTGCGCGCCGGTGACCGAATACTGTCCGAACGTGCGCACCCACGTCGCCTTGTCCGCGACCAGCGGTACATCGTTGGCGGGCCCCTGGATCGCCTGCACCACCTCGATATCCAGCGCCTGGAGGTCGAAAACGATCCCGATGACACTGGTCGGGAGATGCCGGATCTCGGTTTGGGAAGCGCGCCAGAAAAGGTGGTTCGTGTCGCTTTGGAGGAAGATCCTTTCTCCCGTCGGGTTCGGAATGTTCAAGGTGATCGCCTCCGGAGTACCGAAGTTCAGGGGCTTCCGCCAGATCGGACCGGTGTTGGACCGCACTTCCCGCCAGTAGACGTTGACCGGGTCCGCGGTGAGGTCCGAAACCCGGGGCGAACCCGCCGTGAGCAAGGTCGCGTGCGTCTGGATGTTCGCGAGTCCTGTCGTGGTCGCATTGCGCGAGCGGATGAGAGTGGCGGCGCCACTGCTCGTTTCCGCGTAAAACGCGCGCGAGCCCACCACCTGGAAAATGTCGATGGTGGCGGCCAGCGTCGCCTCGGTGAAGGGTTCCTGCCCTGGAAGGACCGCCTGCTCGACCCCACGCGCGAATTTTCCGAAGGAACGCTGGTAGAGGATCGACTCCCCGAAAGTAAGTCCGTTAATTCCCATCGCTTGGAGCGCGACCGCGCCGCCTCCGCCCGCCTGGGTCAGCGTGATGACCGTCTGGCGCGCCCCGCCCGCGATCGGGATCCGGTAGATCGTTCCACTCTCGCGGAGTTCGCCGAAGCTTTCCGCCCAGTAGACATAGGCGGCCGAGACGGAGATCGTGACCACCTGCGGCCCGGCCAGGCTGGCCATCTGGCCGAGCACGACCGGCGTGTCGGCGGGCCCGGCGTTGGGGCCGAGAGTGACGATTCGTCCGTCCGTCGTCGCCCAGTAGACATTCCGCGCCGCGTCCATCGCGATGTTCTGCGAGCGGACGCCGAAGGCATTGCAGGTTGCCGGGGCAAAGTAGGAATGCACCGCGTCGAGGCCGGAGGGCGTGCGCTCGACCACACCGGGCGGCCCGACGCCGGCGAGGCAGGTCGCCTTCCAGTAAAGCGCTCCGGAGTGGTAGCCCAGCCAGTCGAGGTTTCGTCCGGTGAGGAAAGGACTGCCACTCTGGGCGTGTGACACTGTCGGCGAGGCGGTGAGACCTATCAGAATTGCTTTTAATTGGAAATTCATGCGACTTTTCTCCTTATGTCACATGTACTGGATTCCATCGAATCAGGTAGCGAAATCTTATCGATTCTGAAGATATTTCGGTGCCCGGGACCGCATCGCCTACTTCCCGTCCAAGCCCGAGGTGCCGACGCTTTAGCGGAAGGTGTTGGCTCGGAGGAGGAAGTGGGTGCCCGGGCCCGCGAGCCCGTCCCGCAGGAGCCGCAGGTGCCCCCGCTCCGTCGAGCCGACCGGATCGCCGGGCTCCGGCGGCGCGCGGTGGACCCGTGGCGCGCCCGGCCAATCCGTGCGCGCGAAGTCCGCCAGCGTCTCCAAGAGCACACCCTCGCGCCCGGCGCAGGTCAGGAGATGGGCGGTGAGACGCATGGGGGCGGGTTAGGGGGCGGGAAGCTAAGGGACGTTAGCATGAAAGGGCGAGTCAAAGGACACGAGCTTGGGAAAATGCTCTTGCAAGATGGGACGCACCTGGTCGATCCAGAGTTGCCGCACGGGTGGGTTGTAGAAAGTGGTCACGCCGGCGATCTCGCGGTCGATGCCGTCGATTACGAGACTGGCCGTCCCGCCTCCTTCATTGACGCGGTTCTTCCCGGGTGGAAGGACGTCGATGTCGTAAATCAGAACGCCGACAACATTGCGGTATTGAAACGCAAGAATCAGCGAGTCAGAGTCGTCGTCGTTCAGAACCACCACGTCCGCCTTGATTCCGCTTAGATGCTTTGAAGGGCTCCTGAGGGCCTCGTGTTCAACCAGTGCCTCCAGGGTTTCTCGCGCCTCACCACCGGTGTGAAAGGTGAGGATCTCGCCACTGTTTGTATCATTCCATGTATTCATTGCTTTGCCTCCAACCGCAGAGTTGCCCTCAGAGAGAAGAGAACGGTAGAATATTTCCTCATCGACGATATAGCCTTTGACCGGCCAGAGCCCGACGACAGCCACGATGAAGAGTGAGCCGAAGACGAACCACCACATGCGGCGGCGCTTGGCATTGGAATCGGGGGAGTCCCGGGGTGCTCCATGTCCGAAGTTATACGCGCCGCGCTCCAGACGGCGAGGATTTTCCCGGAGTTCCTCCGGAGGCGACCCGGCCGACTACTTCCGGTCGGAGCCGGGGGCGCCGATGCCGTAGAGGAACCGGTTGGAGCGGAGGAGGAGCCGGTCGCCGACGAGGGCCGGGGTCGCGTTGAACATGCCGCGGTTCCCCTCCAGTTCCGCCGAGCCGAGGAGCTTGAAGGTCGGCTCCGCGCTGACGATGACGGCCCGGCCGCCGCGCCCGAGGTAAATGATTTTTTCCCCCGAGAGGACGGGCGAGGCGTAGATCTGCTCCGGGTTCGGCTCCAGCCGCTCGGAGTAGAGGAACGCGCCGGTCTTGAGGTCGACGCAATGGGCGATGCCGGTGTTGTCGCCCGCGAAGTAGAGGTGCCCGCCGTGGAGGATCGGCGTCGGGACATTCGTGCCCTTCTGGAGCGTCCAGAGCCGGTGGGTGTCGGTCACGTCGCCCTTCCCGCCGAGCTTGACCGCGAGCCCGCCTTGTCCGCCGCGCCCGCCGACGGAGTAAACGACGCCGTCGCGCACGAGCGGCATCGGACACATGTACCAGGCGATGCCGGTCTTGCATTGCCAGAGGGGCTGGCCGTCGGCGGCGTCGAAGGAACGCAGCTCGCCGTTGAGCGCGGCG
>JAHEDC010000315.1 GCA_024641425.1 Verrucomicrobiales bacterium
TCGTAACGGGCGCGGTTTTGCTGGGGATCCGATGGCGGAAGCGCGGTTAAGGCCTGGTTTGCCTCGTCCCATGATGTTTATCCTTCCGTCATTCAAGCTTCGCGGGAAGGGACTGGCTTTCTGCCTTTCGATTGCTTTCCCCGACGCCCAAGCCTTAGCCGGGGATGAGGGTAGCGAGCCCGAGAGAGTAGGACGCGAGCGCGGAAGACCGGATTTCACGGTGCTGGCGGAGATGGCACCGAACCAGGCCGTTGAGCGCTACTACGGAATTCTCTCCAAGTATGATTACGGGATTCCCAGTGAGCGAAGCCCAGAGTCTGTCGCGGAAGCCAGGGTCTGGCTGGCGCGTAATCCGCGGCTACTTGCCCACTACAAGGAGTTGTTCGAAAACACCCCGCAATGGGTGGAGAATTGGGATGAACGATCATCATGGATACGATTGCTTTCACAGTTGCCCGCCGAGTGGGCGTTGCGCCTGCTCGGTGACATCCTTTTAGACAACGGAGAACAGACAAGTCTGAAATATGATACTCCAGAGAAATTGATGATGTTTATCGAGGCGGGTGGTGGCGGTGGCGGTCCGAACAGTGGCTTTACTCGGAACGAATTGTTACGGATGAAGATCGCGGGTATTCCTGACGCGAAATCGAGCAAGGAGGGCACGGAAGTCCTGCGTGTGTGGTGGAAGGCGAACGCGCACCGGGCGGACGAGATCGCGCGGGAGACGTGGGGGGAGCGGGCGGTGCTGGACCGGGATTTGTTCGGGGCGACGGAGGGTACGGACCCTGCGCCGGGGGAGAAGCCGCGCTCCGACGTGGGCGATGGAACCCATGTCGCGAAAGCGGCGGAGAGCGGAACGCGCGGATGGATCTGGGGAGTGGTGGGGCTGCTCGTAACGGGCGCGGTTTTGCTGGGGATCCGATGGCGGAAGCGCGGTTAAGGCCTGGTTTGCCTTTGGAGGCATTCCGCCACCGAAAGAGGGTCTGGCGATTCGGCCTGTGGGGCGGCGGATTTGTGCTATCTTCGGGCACTCTTTCCTGAGGCCGACGGTCTCTGAATCCTTTTACCATTCAACTTTCTTTCCTTTTCCAAGCATGAGCGTCCACGACACGAACAATGCCACCATGGCGGTCTTCCTTGACCTGGAAAACATCGCCATCGGGGCCCGCGAGGCCCGTTATCCCCGCTTTGACATCCGCAAGATCCTTGAACGCCTCCTCCTGAAGGGCCACATCGTGGTCAAGAAGGCGTATTGCGATTTCGACCGTTACAAGGAATTCAAGCGCGACCTCCACGAGTCCGCGTTCGAGCTGATCGAGATCCCGCACGTCCGGCTCTCCGGCAAGAATTCCGCCGACATCCGGATGGTCGTCGATGCCCTCGATCTCTGTTACACGAAGGGGCACGTGGACACGTTTGTCATCGTCAGCGGAGACTCGGATTTCTCCCCGCTGGTGAGCAAGCTCCGCGAGAACGCGAAGACGGTGATCGGAATCGGGGTCAAGAATTCGACCAGCGATCTTTTCATCAACAACTGCGACCAGTTCCTCTACTACGACGACATGGTGCGCGAGGAAGCCGCGAAATCCCGCCGCCCGCGTCCCTCGGCGACGACCGGAACGAGGAAGAAGACGGCCAAGGGCAAGACCGCGAAAGCCGTGGAAGGGAACGGGGACAGCGAGGAAGCGAAAGGCGCGGCGAATCCCAGCCCGTCGCTCGACGAGGCCTTGGATCTGGTCGTGGTGACGCTGGAGGCGCTGATGGAGGACCGGGAGGAGGACGAGCGGATCTGGGGGTCGATGATCAAGCAGGCGATCAAGCGGCGGAATCCCGGCTTCAACGAGCGCGCCCACGGCTTCCGTTCCTTCAATGATCTCCTCCTCGAAGCGCAGAAGCGCGACATGATCAAGGTGGAACACGACCCGAAATCGGGCGGTTACACGGTGCAGGCGGTGGAGTGAGGGAGGGGATCAACTCGGCGGGTTCCCTGCGAGCGGACGTTTGAAGAAAAGCGCGATGCGCCGTGTCCCGACGGCGCCATCGCTGACGGGAACGGCTGCCACGAGTTCGAAGCCGTCCGCCCCGTGCGTCATGAGCACGTCGTTCAATTCGTCGACGTCGACCTTTCCCCGCGAGAGGAAGCCTCCGGTTTCAACGATCTCGGTCTTCTGTTCCCATTTCATTGTGGTCTCAGGTATCGGAGCTGATTGGAGCGAGCGTGACCACCGTGGCACCCCAGGAACCGGTGGTGTGATCGCCGAGGCGGAAGGATCGCACTTCGGGAAGGCGTTCGAGGAGGCGGTGGACGCCTTCGCGCAGGGTGCCGGTGCCTTTGCCGTGGATGACACGGACTTCGAGGAGACCGCGCTTCCGGCATTCGAGGAAATATTCGGGGAGCAGCTCGCCGATTTCGCTCGGGCGAAAGGTATGGAGATCCAGCTCCGAGGTGATGGGAATCTCGACCGGATCGTCGTCCATTGGCTCAGCGCATTTCGACGCTCGCGCCGGGGCGGACGAGGTCACTCAGGCGGATGGCGTCCCAGTTGGCGAAGCGGATGCAACCGGCGCTCTCCGAGCGCCCGATGGTGTGCGGGCTATTGGTGCCGTGGAGGCCGATGCCGCTCTTGTTGATGCCGGCCCAGAAGATGCCGATGGGGCTGTTCGGGCCGGGCGGGAGCTGGTAGTAGACGTCGCTGCGCTTTCCTTCGTGGAGCATCTGGCTGTCCCAGCGGAATTCGGGGGTCGTCATCATGATGTTGATCGTCCATTCGCCGCGATGGATGAACTTCTCCTGGCCAGGGGTGATGGGAAACATGGCGATGAGCTTTTCGCCCTCCCAGACAGCGGCGAGACGCTGTTTCGTGTCCACGATGACGAGGCGTTTACTGAGTCTCTCGTCGGGTTTGAACTGCCGGTGCTTCGGGACGTCCTCGATGCGGAAGGGGGCGACATTCGGAACCTTGACCGACGAGCCGGCCTTCACGGCGCTCCAGTTCGTTCCCGGATTGATTTTGCCGAGGAATTTCTCATCGGTATGGAAACGCTCGGCGATCATCTCGGCGATCGAGCGGTAGGAGAGGGATTTCAGCTTCGCCTGTTCCTCCGGCTCGGCGGGAACGTCCGCGACGAAGGACATGTCGCTGTCGGTAACCTCATAGTTCGCATAGGGCTCCTTGACGGACTTGGTGGCGTTCTGAATGACCTGGAACCAGTTGTCGGGCTGGAGATTGAAGACGTAGTTGTAATGCGCCACCGCACTCCGCGTGAACTGTCCGATGCCTCCATCGATCTTGCCGGGGCCGAAAAGGCTCTCGTCGAGAAAGATCTGCACGCGGGTGATGGTGTCGACGTCCTTCGCGTCCGGTTCGGGGGCGGTGCGGAGTTTCTTCAGGGCCGCGCCGGCGGGCAACGCCGTCATGGCGAAGGCCGCGACGAGGGAGGCCAGAAACGGCGTGAAAGGAGGGGCGGCGGCGCGGTTCATGGTGTCAGTGCGGGAAGCGGTTCTTCGGGAAGAAAATTAAGATAGCTTAACAAAAGGGCTTGTCTAGAAGCCGGACACGACGAATTGCGGAATGGGGATCGTGCCTGATGCGTCGAATGATTGTCTAATCCCACAGAAGCCTTATCTTGACGGTAAGGAATGCGCCGTGAACACACTCCTCAAAGAAGCCGCCCCCGAGCGGTCGCCGGCTGATTACTGGCGGCTCCTGCGGAGACACCCGCAATTCAGGGGATTCCCCCGGGTGGCCCTGAAGCGTCTTGCCGCCGGAGCCACGGTGAGTGAATATCCGAAAGGCACGATCCTCTGCGAGCAGGGAGAGCCGTGCCGGAAGGTCTACGTCGTCCTCAGCGGGCGCTGCAAGTCGGTCACGCGCAACCTGCGGGGGAAGGCCGGTGTCTCGATCATCGCTCCGGGTTGTGTCATTGGGCGCCGGGCCCTTGTTTCCGGAGGCATCAACGATGCCGATGTGAGCGTGGCCTCGGACGCGTTGCTCATCGCGATGGACGCCACGCTTGTCATGGAGGCGATGGCCGGGCATCGCGCGGCGCTGGGGAGCTTCGCCGAGGCCATGGAGGCCTGTGAACTGACGGCGGTCGACGCCTCCGGGAAAACGGGTGCGGTTTCCGGCTGCGGGATGGGGAAGCGGATCGTCGGGTTCGGCTTCCTGCTCTGGAACGAGGCGCGGAGCCGGATGCTTGCGGACGTGGCGGAGTCGGTCGCCACGATGACGGGGGAAGCCGTGCTGGCGGTGGAGTTGCGCGCATCGGACGGCGTGGGACCGACGCTCGCGTCGTGGGAGGATTGCCGCTGCCACCTGGACGGAGGGTTTTGCTTCGAATCGAGACTGGAGGATCAGGGGATGTGGAAACGCCTCTGTCTCCGCGCGCAAGACGATGCCCCGGCGGCTACGGGAGCTTCGATCGCCTCCTTGCTCGGACACATGAACCGCCATTTCCCCTATGTCCTCATCGGTGTGGAAACCGGTGCCGATCCCGCGCGTGCCGCCGCCTTCCTCGTGCAGACGGATGTCGGGTTTCTCTTCGCCGATGCCTGTGAAGGGGAACTGGAGAAACTGCGAAATGTCCGCAGCGAGGAGGCCGCCCGCACGGCTTCCGCGCCCGCCCGCATGGTCCCGGTCATTGCGCCCGCGGGAGACTCGGGCACGTTCCCCGATTTCGATTGGATCGCGGAGAAGTCCGGTTTTCCGGTGGACTCCATCCAACGGGGAGTGCGCGGGGGAAGCGGCTATCGCGGCTTCGTTCGCCATCTCGCGCGGACGGTCGCGCGGCTTCGGATCGGCCTGGCGCTCTCGTCGGGTTCGGCCCGCGGACTCGCGCACATTGGAGTGATCGAGGTGCTGGAGGAACAGGGGATCGAGGTCGATGTCGTGGTGGGAACAAGCATGGGGGCCTATGTGGGCGCCTGCTGGTGCGCCGGGAATACTCCCGAAGAACTGCGCGGTCTGGCCGGTGATGTTCGGGACCGGCGGGGGGTCTGGAGGCTGGCCGATCCCATCCTGCCGCCGCGCACGGGCTTCGTGCGCGGAAACAAGATCCGCGACCGCCTCCGGGCGTCGATCCGCGGCGCGCGTTTCGAGGATCTGGGCCGGGAGTTCCAGGTCGTGGCAACGAATCTTGACTCGTTGGAGGAAGGCATCTTCCGGAGCGGCGATGTGGCCACCGCGGTGCATGCAAGCCTCGCCATGCCCGGGGTCTGTGCTCCGGTGGTGATCGATGGCACCCGTTACACCGATGGAGCGGCGTGTATGCCCTTGCCCGTGCGTATCCTGGAGGATATGGGGATCGAACGTATTATTGCGGTCAACGTCCTGCCCTCGCAGGCGGAATTGCACGCGCAGGAGCGGGTGACAAAGTTCGAACTGGCGGGACGGGCTCCGCGCCGGGGGCTTTTGCGGCGAATCGGTGCCTTCCTGAACCATCACCTGAATTACTTCGCCCCCGGCAATCTCCTTGATACGGTGATGCGCGGCCTCCAGGCCGGCCAGATCCGGCTCGCCGAGGGGGCGGGGCACCGGGCCGATGTCTACATTCATGCCCATCCCAAGGCGTCCCGCTGGTTTCGATTCGATCATCATGACGCTTACATCAAGGCCGGGAGGGATGCCGCCCTCGAGCAATTGGCCGCGCTGAAGCAACTTTCCGCCACTCCGACCCTAACAAAGTAAGGCCGACCCATGAGCACGAAATACCTCCACACCCACTGGGATCAAATCGATCGCGAGCGCCTCATCGAGGAACAGATGTCCGCCCTGCGGGAATACCTGACGGATATTGTTATCCCGTTTTCGGAATACTACCGGAATCTCTTTGCCGAGAACGAGATCGTCATCGCGGAGCTGCTCGCGCCTGAACATCTTTCCCGTATTCCCTTTACGACCAAGGCAGACCTGCTCTCCACGCCCGAGCACCCCGACCGCGCGCGTGATTTCGTCATTGTCCCCGACGAAGCCACCTTGCGCCGCCGCCCTTCGACCATCCTCAAGGCAATGACACAGGGCAAGGAAGCGGCGCAGGAGGCCCTGGAACGCGAATTCCGCCCCGTGATGATGACGGCGACGACCGGACGCTCATCCGATCCCGTGCCCTTTCTTTACACCCATCATGACATCGCGAATCTGGAGACGACGGGCGCCCGACTCATGGACATCTGCGATTCGCGGAAGGATTACCGGCACCTCAACGTGTTTCCGTTCGCTCCGCACCTCGCCTTCTGGCAGATGCATTACGCCGGTCTCGCCTTCAACACCTTCTCGTTGAGCACCGGTGGAGGAAAGGGTGTCGGCACCGAGGGGAACGTGGCGATGATCCGGAAGTTGAAGCCGGACGCCATCATCGGTATGCCCACCTTCATCTACCATCTCTTCAACGCCGTCGTCGAAGAGGGTTTCCATTGGCCGAATCTCCATCGCATTGTCCTCGGCGGCGAGAAGGCTCCGCGCGGTCTGCGGGAGAAACTTCGCGCCCTCGCGGAGAAGTTCGGTTCCACGGATCTGCGCATCATGTCGACCTACGGCTTCACCGAAGCAAAGGCGGCGTGGCCGGAATGTGCTTTCGGAAAACCCGGAGAGCCGACCGGCTTCCACACCTTCCCGGATATGGGCATTGTCGAGATCATCGATCCGGATACGCTCGAACCCGTCGGCGACGGCGAACCCGGCGAAATCGTCTTCACCCCGCTGAATGCCCGCGGAACGGTCGTTCTTCGCTATCGAACCGGCGATCTTATCGAGGGAGGCATGGTCTACGAGCCCTGCCCCGGATGCGGGCGAAAGGTGCCGCGTCTTGTCGGGCGTATCTCGCGCGTCTCGAACATGAAGGAGATGCGGCTAGGCAAATTGAAGGGAACGTTGATCGATTTCAACGAACTCGAGCACATTCTGGACGACGAGCCGCGGGCCGGGCAGTGGCAGATCGAATTGAGAAAGGCGAACAACGATCCGCATGATGTCGATGAATTGGTCGTGCATGTGGAACTCATCGGAAGTGGCAGCAAGGACGAACTCGAGAGTGAGATCGGCCGGCGCTTTGTCACGACGGCGGAGATTCGACCTAACCGTATCGTCTTCCACGATGCCGCCGGAATGCGCAAGCTCCAGGGGGTGGGCAAGGAACTCAAGGAGACGCGCCTTATCGATCACCGCCCGAAGGCGGACGCGCCCCCGGATTCCAGGGAAAAGGCAAAGCCCGAACTGGAGCCGGTCCGATGAAGGACGACGCTCTCTATATCGTCGATGGCGTGCGCACTCCCTTCTCGCGCATGGGGACTGACCTCGTCGGGCAGGCAGCGGACGAATTGGGTCGGGTGGCGGTCAGTGCCTTGTTGTCCAAGACCGGACTGAATCCCGAGGTCGTCAGTGAAGTGATCTTCGGTTGTGTCAGTCAGCCGGCGGAATCGATGAATGTGGCGCGTGTCATCGCCTTGCGCGCCGGAATTCCCCAGCACGTGCCCGCAATGACCGTGCATCGGAATTGCGCGTCTGGCTTTGAATCACTGACCGCCGCCCATCAGCGCATGACGGCGGGGAAGGGCGATGTCTTCATTGTCGGTGGTACCGAGAGTATGAGCCTCGCTCCCTTCTACTACCGACTCTCGGCGGTGGCGAAGTTCGCCGCGCTCTCGAAAGCGAGATCGTTTTGGGGGAAAGTCCGGGGTGCCGCCGCCTTCCGCCCCGCCGACTTCTCACCGGTCATTGGACTGAAGTTGGGGCTGACTGATCCGGTTTCGGGGTTGAACATGGGTGAGACCGCCGAGCTTCTCGCCCGCGAGAATGCGATAGGTCGCGAAGAGCAGGATGCCTTCGCCCTCGAATCCCATCGCCGCGCCGCC
>JAHEDC010000316.1 GCA_024641425.1 Verrucomicrobiales bacterium
GCCTCAGGGCTACTCCGGCTCGCAATACTCGAGGGTGGAGGTCAGTCCCCGCTCGGTGCTTCCACCGATCAGCAGCAAGCGGCCGGATGCAAGGGGAAGAGCCTGGTGCGAGTTGCGCGGCGTGCGGAGATCCGGCGCCTCTGTCCACGTATCGGATTCCGGGTCGTAACGATGCGAGGCGGCACAGAGCGGATTGAGGCGAAGAATTTCTCCGGTGATTCCGCCGGCCACGAGGATCGTCCCATCCGACCGGAGGGTGGCGAGCTGAGTGGAGAATGGGAAGGCGGTGCGCGGAATGGGCATCGGTGCAGCGGCGCGCCACGTCCCCGCCACGGGATCGTAGCGCTCGCAACTGGCCAACAAGCGGCTCTTGCCATCGATGCCTCCGACCATCAGGACTTCGCCGTTTTTGAGGGGCACGGCGGAAGCATAAGCACGGCTGGTGAGAAGCGAGCCGGTGGATGTCCAGAGTCCGGTGGCGGGATCATAGAGCTCGCACTCGGGAGTTGGACCATTCGGATCCCATCGTCCGGCCGCGAGGACCCTCCCGTCCTCCAGGAGCACGCAGGACGCGCCGCTCCGCCCGGTCGAGAGCGCTCCGGTCGGGGTCCAGGTCCCGCTCCCGGGATCGTAGAGTTCGCAGGCGGACAGCGCGCCCGTCTCGTTTGCACCGCCCACCACGAGCACCTTCCCGGTCTTGAGCAGGAAGCAGTGCCCACCGCTCCGCGGATGCGTCATCGCTCCGGTCATCTCCCAGGTCTCCTCCCCGGGATCATAGAGTTCGCAGCTTACCAGCGCTTCGCCGGCCCGTCCGATCCCTCCCGCCACCAGGACCCGTCCATCGGGCAGGACCGGCAATCCCGGCTGGCGCGTGCGGCACTCCCGCATCGCGCCGGTCTCACGCACCGAGCGACTCGACGGATCGATCCGATAGCAGGCCGAGCGCGCCACCCCGGGCCAGGATTCTCCGCCAACCACCAGCACCTCGCCACTGGGCAGCGAAACTGCGGCATGACTCGCCAAGGCCTCCGGAAGGGAGGCCGCGACGACGGGGGGGGCGGCGGGCACGGGCCGCTCCTTCAGATCGCCTTCCCAGATCTCGATCGCCCGCCCCGGGACGCTGTAAAGCAGGGCGCGATCCCTCCCCTCCCCGTCCCGCGCGAACTGGATCCAGTTCGCGGGCAGGTCGAGCGGGAAGGAGAGCCGTTCGCGCCGGTACGTTTCTCCCGGTTCCGGATCGCTCGGGAACAGCTTCAGGGAGTCGCCCCCGCTCGTGGCAATCAGCGATCCTTCGTGGGAAACGGCGAGGGCGGTCACCGCGCTGCGATGCGCCAGCCAGCCGAGATCGGGGAGTTCCTGCCACGTCGCGGTGTCCCAGACCCGCACCCGGCCGTCCTCGTGTCCGGTATAAAGCCGCTTTCCATCGCGGCTGAAGACGACCGCCGTGTCATGATCGCGAGGAGCCCCCTCCAGCCGCGCCACGATCTGGTCCGGGTTTGAGAAGGGATGGATCGTGACGCGCGATCCAAAATCGGACGAAGCGATCCAGTTTCCATCCGGCGAGAGGTCGTGATCAACATGGACGGTGGCCGCATTTCCAGCCTGCGTTCCCCAGACGATCGTCTGCGTTTCGAAATCCACGCTATAGAGCCTTCCTGCGAGGGACCCGGCCATACGCCGCTCATCGCGGGAGAGGACTCCGCGGCGACCTCGAGCGTCATGCTGGAAGGGAGCACCGTCCGGAAATCGCCACTGCTCCTGCAAGAGGCCATCCCGGACAACCCAGGTAATCACGGTCCCGGTTTCGTGCTCCAGCGTGACCGGACGTCCATCCGCGAAGACCGCAAGGGGCGACTGCCGACCGCTGGTCGCCAGGACGACATTCGAGAATCCGGCCCGGGAGGCCGCCACGTCGCATCGCTGCGAAAACCCGGAGTAGGAAAGCACATAGCGCCCATCCTCCGAGGCTGCCGGATGGCGTAGGATGTAGAAGTCGTTCTGGTAGCCGATCCGGATCGACGGCCGGGGGATCCGATCGAGCCACTGTCGCACCGTTCCGTCACTCCCGACGGTGGTGAAGGTTCCGCCTTCATCGAAGACAAGGTCCATGACCCGTCGTTCGTGCCCGAGGAAGAAGCGGGCGCGTCCGTCCTGCGCCGAGCGGGTCGCGAAGGCCCGCGGAGGAGCGTGCGCACCGCGAGGACTGACCTGCTCACAGCGATCCGGCGCGACCTCGTCGTCGTAGGTCGTGAGACTCGCGGTGTCCGGCGCCTGTCGCGTGAAATCGTAGAGACGCACGACGCTATCGGCACCGACCAGGCCGAGGCGTCGTTCTGCCGGATCCAGGGCGAGGCCGAAAATGGGGAAACTGAACTCGGCGTCAAAGAGCAGATTCCCACTGGAAAGATCGAGAACGCGGGCCGTGCGCTTGAGGCCCGCTCCAGCCGAAAGGGCGAGAAAACGGGCATTTTGAGACAGGGCGAGATCCCCGGGGTACTCATTACCCGGCATCGAGTAGACCGGTTCCGGCGTCGTCGCGGGGTCGGCCTCGGTCCGGTAGACATGAAGGGTGCGGGCCCACGAGGCGGGCGAGGTGTTGACACGATGCAGCACGAAGAAGCGCCGATCGGGAGAAACCGCGAGCGGGGCGCACATCCCGGCAAGCGGGGTGGTGGGAATCTCATCGCCGGGGTGCCGGACCATCGCGAAGTCAAGGATCCAGGCCCCCGCTTCCGGCCACGGCGGGGCGCGCTCGCTGCCATTGAATCCATACAGCAGGCGATGGTCGTCGAGCCACGCGAACTGCGGCAGGACACTGGTCGTTTCATGGAGAATGGCGAGGGTCTCCGCGTCGAGAATTTGAAGGACATCGCCCCTCGCATAGGCAAGCCGCTTTCCGTCCGGCGAATAGGTGAGCCCATCGTAACGGTTGGACCCTTCGCTCTCGTCCGCAATCGCGGGCAAGGACCGCGGCGCCCGCACTTCCTCGCCATTCGCATCGCGAACATGCAGGCGGCCATCCGCCGCCAAGAGCGCGAGATGTCCCATCCCGGGAATGATCGCGATGCACTGCGGCTCATCGCCCGCGCCCTCTCCAAGCCGGTAGACGCGACGTTCATCGCCTTGGCAAAGACCGTGCAGCAAGCGCCAGTCGAACCCGCGCAGTTCGGAGTCGAGGCCGGCAAGCAAGCGGCGCGCCGTCCCAAAATCCTGCTTTTCCCGCGCCGCCAACGCGCTGGAAAGGGTGGCCGAATAGGACGTCCGTCGCTCCGCATCCGCACTCACCAGCGCCCGACGCTCACTCGCGACGGCCCGTCTCCACTGCGAGGTGATCGCAATGCCGCTCGCGACGACCACGAGCAGAAACAAGCCGAGCACGGCGGAGCGGTAGGGATGACGGCGGGTCCACTTTCCGAGCCGTTCGAAGCCCGTGATGCGGCGGGCGCGAATCGGTTCACCCCGTGACCAGCGCTCCAGTTCCTCCGCGAGCTCGCCAGCGCTCGAGAGTCGGCGGGAAGGATCCTTCTCGAGGCAGCGCAGGCACAGCGTCTCCAGGTCGCGATCGCTGCGGGGCATGATCGCGCTCGGCGCAGGGGGCTCGTGGTCCACAACCAATCGGAACACTTCCGAATTGCTCTCGCTGTGAAACGGAAGACGGCCGGTCAGCATTTGGTAGAGGATGACTCCGAGCGCCCACACGTCCGTGGCGGTGGAGATCTCGTTCTTGCGGCCCTCCACCTGCTCTGGTGACATGTAATCGGGGGTTCCGATCAGGGTGTGGGAGAGGGTGAGCCCGGACTCGACGTTCAGGGCCCTTGCGAGTCCGAAGTCGGTGAGCCAGGGTTCGCCGGCTTCATCGAGGAGGATATTGGCGGGCTTGAGGTCCCGGTGCATGATGCCCCGCTGATGGGCGTGGTGGACCGCTTGGGCGATCTTGCCCATCAAGCCGGCCGCCTCCCACGGAGGAATCGGCCCCGCCACCAGGCGATCCGCGAGGTTGCCGCCCCGGATGATCTTCATGGTGAAAAAGGGCTGGCCCTCGTGCTCGCCCACCTCGTGAATCGGCACGATGTGAGCATGGTCCAACTGCGAGGCCAATTCGGCTTCGCTTTGGAAGCGAAGCCGGTCTTGCTCGCTTGCGAAGAAAACCTGCCGCAGCATCTTGAGGGCCACCTCCCGGCCGAGGCGGGTGTCCTCCGCTTCATAGATTACCCCCATCCCCCCCACCCCGATCTCCCGGTGCACCACGTAAGCGCCGAAGGTCGAAGGCAGATCGAGGGGAGAGAAATGGACCGTCCGAAAGGCCTCCTTCTGGTCAAGCCCGAGCGTCACGATCGCACCCGCCAGCGCGCACCCCGAGCAGGGCGCATCCCCCGTGACGGGTGCGCCGCACATCTGACAGGTGCGTGAGGTGGAGGAATCCAAATTAAAATCTCTATCGCGCACCCCGCCAAACGACCGGTCCGCTCAAAAGAGAAGCAGGGAAAATTGGGGGCATTATTACCAGAAATGGTGAATTGATTTCGTGCCAGGCGGTCGGCGCTCACCTTCGGAGAAGATCGACCAGATAGCGTAGTTCTCCTTCGACATCTTCTTCGCGCGCGACCGTATCGCGCACTTCGGCCTGGATCTGTTCGGCAAACTGGCGGCGCAAGTCATGCACCGCCTTTCCAATCGCTCCCTCCGTCATTCCCAGGCGGGCGGCGATCTCGGCATACGGCTCCACGCTCCCGGGACTCTCCACCACGAGGCGCAAGGCACTGAACAAATCGGCGCGGTGACTCCATCTCTCCTGCAGCGCGGTCATCGCCCGGGACACCAGGGCGTTGGCCCACGATCGATCGAAGGCTTCCTCCGGCGACGAGCCCTTCGGGAGCGAAGCTGAGCCGTGCAGTTCCAGTTCGTGCCACGGCTCTAGTGCGATCTCGGCCTTGCGCTTCACGTTGATGACCCGGTTGACCTCGTCCTTCATCCACCGTCTCAAACAGACGAGGAGAAAGTTGCGGAAGCGTCCTCCTTCGGGCTGAAGGTTGCTCAGAAAATCCCGTCGCAAAAGGTAGGCGAAGAAGCCCTGGGTATCATCCTGCGCTTCATCATGCGTGCGCCCTTTGCCCCGCAGGTAGGTGTAGATCGGCTGCCAATACTCGGAAGCGAGGTGCTCAAGCGCCTCGAACGAGTCGCGGTTGTCCCCTTCCCTGGCGGAAAGCACCAGAGTCCAGCGGGTGGGGGGAAAAGGATCGGGGTACACGGGACAAAGGAAGCAGAAGGGAGCGAATTCCCGCTCAACGGTCTAATTTGACCGGGACTCGCTTGATTCTCCAAGCCTAAAGTAGCATTGCCACGCGGAGATCGTCCATCTAGGTCGTGTTAACACAAAGATTTGACGAGTGGCAGGTATCGGTTCCAACTGCGGGATGGAGCTCAACGCATCCCAATACGAACTGATCTCGGATTGCGTTCCGATCCATCGCGGCAACGTCGGCCTCAGCAACCTTCAGGCACTCAACGCTTTGCTTTACGTCGTCGAGAACGGCGGAAAGTGGAGGCGCCTGCCCGGACATTTCGGCAACTGGCACACGATCTACACACGGGTCAACCGCCGGGCGAAGAACGGCGTTCTCGCCAGGGTCTTCGCCGCTCTACAGAGCCGTCGGCTGGTCGAAATCAAGGTCGAGGCCGTCCCGCTGGACAGCACTTCGATCAAGGTTCATCCGGATGGGACGGGGCCGCAAAGAAGAACGGCCCGCAGGCCATCGGGAAGAGGCGCGGCGGATGGAATACCAAGGTTCATATGGTTGCCGCAGATGAGCGGACGGCCATAAGCTTCTCGCTCTCGCCCGGTCATGCCGCCGACGGACCGGAGGGCCGCAAGTTGCTCGCCGAGACCGACTGGAACCTTTGCCCCGAGGTGAGGGCCGTCATCATGGACCGAGCCTACGAGGGAAACGAGACCCGGCAGCTCGTCCTCAACCTGAAGCTTGAGCCTGTCGTGCCCCCGAAGTCGACCCGCCTCTCCCCGTGGGAGTACGACCGCGAACTCCACAAGCGGCGAAACGAAGTCGAACGCCCCTTCCGCCGTCTGAAGGGATTCAGCCGCATTTTCTCCCACTTCGAGAACCTCGACGTCATCTTCACCGCCTACATTCAGTTCGCCCTGGTCGTCGAGGCACTGCGCGGCGTTTGTGTTAACACACCCTAGCCAAGTTCCAATGCGATGTGAAAATATCCTAAATAGCGATCTTGAGTGACGCTCAGCGGTCACAATAGATCGCGAGAGATCACGGGCGCTCGGGAGCGGCGCACTTTTTCTTGCAAGTTTATCGAAACCGCCGACAATCACCTTGCTCGTTCACAACGGTTACCACCGAAATCCAACGGATTTTCACCCGCATAACACGTTGATAGCACGGGATGTAGCGCAGTTTGGTAGCGCGCCTCGTTCGGGTCGAGGAGGTCGCAGGTTCGAATCCTGTCATCCCGACCATTTTCCTTTGGAAGAGGAGAATGGATGGCTGGGTTGAAAGCCGACCACCACCGGAGAAAAAGATAACGGATGCTGGCGAAGGATCGGCCTCCCGGACGCGCGCGCCCGCGTTCGCCGGTTGCTTTTCGGGAGGCGCGGCCCATCGTTGCGGCTCTTGTTGTCCCATGCCTGCCCTTGATCCTTCCTGCCTGCGCGATCCCCACTCGAATTCCGAGGTGTTGGATGCGTTTCTGGAATATTTGGGAGAAGCGGGGATTGAACCGTATGACCATCAGGAGGAAGCGATTCTCGAACTCTTCGACGGGAAGAACGTGATCCTGAACACGCCGACGGGCTCGGGCAAGTCGCTGGTGGCGCTGGCCCTGCATTTCCGGGCGATCTGCCAGGGGCGGCGCTCGTACTACACGGTGCCGGTCAAGGCGCTGGCGAACGAGAAGTTCCTGTCGCTGTGCCGGAGCTTCGGCGCGGAGAGGGTGGGGATGATCACCGGCGACGCGACCGTGAATCCCTCGGCGCCGGTCATCTGCTGCACGGCGGAGATCCTCGCGAACCAGGCGCTGCGCGACGGCGACCGGGCCGGGGTGGACGACGTGGTCATGGACGAGTTCCACTACTACTCGGACCGCGAGCGCGGGGTGGCCTGGCAGGTGCCCCTGCTGACCCTGCCCCAGGCGAGGTTTCTGCTGATGTCGGCGACCCTGGGCGAGACCGCGTTCTTCGAGAAGGCGCTCACCGAATTGACCGGGGAGGACACGGTGCTGGTGAAATCGGACGAGCGGCCGGTGCCGTTGGAATTCGAATACAGCATGACACCGCTGGAGGAAAAGGTGGAGGAACTGGTCGAACAGGGACGGGCCCCGATTTACCTGGTGCACTTCACCCAGTTGGCCTGCGCGCGCACGGCGCAGAACCTGATGAGCCGGAACTATTGCTCCAAGGAGGAAAAGCGCGCGATCGCGGAGAGTTTGCAGAAGGCGGATTTCCGCAGTCCCTACGGCAAGGAAATCAGCAAGCTGCTTCGGCATGGACTCGGCGTTCACCATGCCGGGCTCCTGCCGAAATACCGGGTGCTGGTGGAAAAGCTGGCCCAGCGCGGGCTGCTGAAGGTGATCTGTGGAACGGACACGCTCGGTGTGGGCGTGAACGTGCCGATCCGCACCGTGCTGTTGACCCAGTTGTTCAAGTACGGAGGACAAAGCACCAAAACCCTCAGCGTGCGTGATTTCCAGCAGATCTGCGGAAGGGCGGGGCGGCGGGGTTTCGATACCATTGGCTACGTGGTCGCGCAGGCCCCGGAGCACATGATCGCGAACGCGAAGGCGGAGGAAAAGGCGGCCGCGAAAGGGAAGAAA
>JAHEDC010000712.1 GCA_024641425.1 Verrucomicrobiales bacterium
TCAATCCCCCGTTACCTTCCGAATCCGGTACATCCGCGAAGGGCTGTCCTTCGGATGCGATGCCGTCTTCGGCGGGCCGTTGTCGATCCACTGCACCCGATTTCCCGCCGCGCGGATCTTGGCCGGGCCCGTCAGCCACGAGCCCTCGCCCCGGTACTGCACCCGATAGCTCGTCCCCGCCTCGGCCGCGAATTCCAGGAGAACGGATCCGTTGTCCATCCCCAATATGCGATCGACCGCGAAAGCGCCTTCAAAATAGTCGCGAACCGGCATCGATTTTGGCAGGGACTCGCTGGTGATCGCGATGCCCTCCATCGGCGCGCGTCCGGGACTCAGATACTCGATCACCAGTGTGGTGGATTCTCCGTCGTCGAGATCCTCCTGGTATTCTATCACCCCGTTTCCGTCCGCGTCGGTCCCGCTGCGGTTGTAAACCTCCGCGCCCTCCGGCAATCCGGAAAAGGTAAGGCGAAAGGCACCGAGCCCCCGCCCGGAGCTGTTCGTCACCCGCACGACCTGCTCCAGAAGCCCCGTCTGCCGGTTGAGCACGGGCGCGCCCAGAAAACGCACTTCCGGGTCAGCGGGCTTGGGGCTGTGCACGACAATGTTCGCGGAAACACGTTTCCCACGAACATGCAAGAGGATCGGGAGGGTCTGGGTTCCAAATGAGTAAGGGTTGATTTCCAGGTGCAACGTGTTCGTGGCATAATCCACCGCGATCTTGCGCAGGAGCACGAACTCGACGCGCCAGTAGTCTGGCACCGGAATATCGTAAGTCGGCAAATCCCAAGACTGCGCCATCCGGAATATCTCATCAAAATCGAGGACAATTGTGCGTTCCTCGGGACTCACCCCAATCTCCGTCAATGGTCTGATCACTTGCGGACTTTCCGTCGGAGGGCTGTAAGTTCCGGAGTATGGCAGATTCCAAATATTTGTGTAGTAGGGCTGCCCATCGTAAAGGCTGACGATCACCGAGTTCTGCTGACTGTTCCAGACTCCGATGGGCGGCCCCGGCATTCCCAGCAAGCCATCGATCTCGGCGTCCGTCGCTCCACGGTGCCACTCCACCCGAGTGTTCCCCTGTTCGGTCTCGTGTACCGTGTAATGGACGGAGTTCGTCGAAACCGTCACACCGTAAGCAGGCTTCGCATATTTGGCATCAACGAGAAAAACTCCTTCCCCGGTCGAACTCCACCGATGGAACAGTGCACCGGAGCTAAGCACAAGTGCTCCTCCGCCGCGATCCATCCCCAAGGGGTCTCCGAGTATCTCCGGAGGCAACACATCCGACTCCCGCCGATTCAGGAACTTCCCTTTGGTAACGGTTCGGAAAGCGATCCGCGCCCCCACACGGAAATAGAGCGCGTCATTCCTGAAGAAGGAGCGAAAACTCCCCGGTTCAACCACCTCTGCTACCGTGTCGGTGATAAGACCGGCCGCACTGAGGAGGACGATCCGCGGATTCTCCCCTCCCAGCGCAACCGCGAACGAATCGGCCACATCCGCGATTCCGATGATCGGATCCTCGAACACATGGAAGCGTTCCCGCCCGATCGCGGTGACCCGATCGAGGATTCCCGTGTCTCGATAGTGGACAATGAGTTCGCGAGTCGCGTCGAAAGAAGCCGCCGCCGCAACGTCGCCATCGATCCGGACACCATCACGCCAGCCATACGCCTCGTGACTAAAGACAAGTCGTTCCTCAAGACAAACGATGTAGTAATAGCCATTGAAACCGCTCACCGCAATCGCCTTCTCGATGGAGACATCCGTAATCTTGACCGGTGGATCCTGCGCGGATGCCTCCCCGAGCGCCGGAAGCAGACCGGCGAGAACGGCGAAGTAGCGAATCCACGGCAGGTTCCTCATCTTTCGGGCGAGAATGACAGGCATCGGGCGAATGTCAATGAAAGGCATCGTCCCAAAGCATCGGCGCGAAAGCGCGAACCCGCCCGTTAAACCGCAAAAAACCGTGCACCGATTCGCCAGAAACACGTCGGCATCCGATAGGGACGCGGGAATGAAGAGTGGAGGCAATCCATAGCCTGAAGAAGGGATTCCGGCGCGCACGGGAATCCCTGCCCTGAGGGATCGATCCTTTCCCTCAGAAATCCGGAGGTGTCGCTCAGGCCGCCCCTTCCACGTCCGGG
>JAHEDC010000317.1 GCA_024641425.1 Verrucomicrobiales bacterium
TGGGCCCTCGGCTGCGAGCCCGGCGGTTCCCCCGGCGCCCCCAACCCCGAGCCCCACAGCAATGTCTACGCTTTCTGGTCGGCCCGCTACTTCACTCCGGCCGATCTCGCCGACCCGTCAGTCAGCGGCCCCGGTGCCGACGCCAGCGGCGACGGCGTTCCGAACCTGATGAAGTACGCGCTCGGCCTTGATCCCACGATCCACACCTTGGCCGGACTCCCCGTCGCCGCCATCGACAACGACTTTCTCACCATCACGTTCCAGCAACTCCGGAAAACACCCGACCTCACGGTCACGGTCGAGGCCTCCACGGATCTCACGAACTGGAACACGGCCACCACCGAGGTTTCCTCCTCCGACAACGGCGACGGCACGGAAGCCGTCGTTTTCCGCAGCAATGCCACGCTTTCCGATGCGCCGATTCAGTTCCTGCGGCTGAAAGTGATCCAGAAGTAAGGGGGTGAGGAGCTCGATGCGAATTCCTAAAGGCGGCGGCGAACCATCCAAACGGACGCCAGACCGGAAAGCACGAGAAGACTAGCGGTCGGCTCCGGGACAACGCTGCCATTCACCGTCAGACCACTGATGTGGATGTTCCCCGTCCCGCCTGCTCCCGCGTTGCGAGGGGTAAAGCGGATATCCAACGTGTTCGCGCCCACGATGGGCTGCGTGAACGCGATCGGCCCCGCGCTCCCAGCACCGGTTGCATTCTGCACCCTGATCCCATCATAAAGCTGGAACGCCCCCGAATCAACGCTGACATCAAAGGCCATCCCGTTGGGAGCGCCCGTGCCGTTGCGCCAGAGGTTGATCACGATCGAATCGAGATTCAAGGTTTTCCCTGGATCCGCCATCAGAGTGAAGAAGATGTAATTCTCGTTGCTCCCGTTGCTCCCGACATCGAAGTTCTTGATGTTGAGTTCCCCACCGACGGACGTCCCCACCCCGCCCGGAGCGACTGCCGTAGAGTAGACAAGGCCGAGATGGTCGAGGTTGGATGCACTCAAACCGCTGGCCGCGTTCGCATTCGTGGAGACCAGAAGCGGATGCGGTTGCGCCAAGTTTTCCAGCAACACATCGGCGGCGGGAATCCCGCTGAAGTCCCAGTTTGCCAAAACCGCGGCCCCGGATCTACCTTGAAGCGCGGTAATCGTGAGCAATAAAAAGGGGAAAATCGGTAATTTCATGAACTAAGGGCATTGAAGACGAGGAGGTTGGGCAAGAAGGGATCTTGAAAGTGGTCATCGGCAGTGTGCTCCTACTGATTTCGGACAACAATGAAGAACAGGTCACCCGACAGGGGCTGCGGCAATTCGGCGCCTTGGAGCAGATAGGTCGTTTCCATGCCCGCGCTCGGTATACTATCATTGGCTTCGACCCAGCTTCCGCGCGGCGCAACCAGATCACGGGTGTGAAAGATACTGTAGCGAATAGCGTCGCCGGGTTCCGAATTCCACGACAGACGCACCGTGTTGTTGAAGGAATCGACGATGATATCGGTGATCGCAAAAGGAGCTTCAGGTATCCCCGGAACGACCGTTCCCTCGACGCTAAACCGGTTGATGTGGAGATTCCCGGTCGAGCCCGCCCCGGCGTTGCGCGGCGTGAACCGGATTTCCACCGTTGTCGCTCCGGTAATCGACTGCGTGAAAGTAATCGGCATGTAAACGCCTCCACCCAGTTCATTGACGACGACGAGCGAGCCATAGGGCTGAAAGGCTCCTCCGTCTACGCTGACGTCGAACGCGATCCCATTCGGAGCGCCGGTTCCATTGCGCCAAAGATCGATGGCGATGGAATCAATTGTCAACGTCTTCCCTGCGTTCGCGGTCAACGTGAAGAAAACATAGTTGTCATTGATTCCTAAGGTTCCTGTGTCGAAATTCTTGATATTCAATTCTCCCGCGATCGAAGTGCCCACTCCGCCGGGAGCGACGGCGGTCGAATAAACGAGACCCTTGTGATCCATCGGAGTGGAAGTCAAACCCGCCGCCGCGCTCGCCAGCGTTGAATCCAGGAGCGGGTGAGGCTGCGCCGCATTCTCCAGGGCTGCGGCGGCGGCCGGGATACCGGTGAAATCCCACGACACGAGCGAGACAGCCCGGCCCTCAAGCGGGGCCCATGCGATCAATAAGTAAAGGGGGAAAAGAAAACGGGAGGAAGCCTTCATTGGCGAGCGGGAAATGAAATTGGGGGGAGAATGATAAATTGGCAAGCAATTTCCAGTCCGTTTTCCGGATCGATTTCACACGTTCCGCATGAAATCGGCGACGGGGGCGAAGAACGCCTTGAGCAGCTCCACGGCCTCGCCGGGAAGCCGCGCTTCTTCCAGCGCGCCCTCCATCAATTCCAGCCATCGGTCGCGCTCCGCTTCGCCGATGGCGAAGGGCGCGTGCCGCATTCGCAAACGCGGGTGCCCCCGTTCCTCGATATAACGCTGCGGACCGCCGAAACGGTAGACAAGGAAGTCCCGAAACCGCTTTTCAGCCCCCTCCCAGTCGCCTTCGGGATACAGCGGACCGATCACCCCGTCTTCCCGCACCCGGCGGTAGAATCCCGACACCAGCCGTGCGAAACCTTCCTCTCCGATGAGCGGAAAGAGGTCCGCCTCGGTCAATGCGCGGTCTCCCATCAGATCTTCTCGCCGTATTTTTCCTTGTGCAGCCGTCGGGCCTGCGCCTGCCACTTGTCGCGGGCCACCCGCGTGCCGTAGGGCAGTTTCGCGATTTCCTCCCTCGTCCACTCCGCGATCTGCCGGAAGGTGCGGATTCCCTTTTTCTCCAGCTTCTCCGCCATCACTTTCCCGATGCCCCGAATCTTGATCAGCTCATCGCGCTCGGCCTTGGCCGCCGGCTTCGCCGGCCTGGTCCTGGGGGGCTCGGGCTCCACCGGCAGATCGACGATTTCAAGCGTTTCCTCCACCTCGGGACTGGTTCCGGCGTCCTCGGCCGGCACGTCCTCGGCACCGACCTTTGCCCGGAGCTTGTGGTTTTCCTTTTCCAGTTTGCCGTTGAGCATGCGCAGTTTCTTCAATTCCGCCTCCGTCTCGGGCGTCGCCTCGGCGGCGGCGTCCCGCGGCGCGTCCGGAGCAGGCTGGGCGGAGTGCCGGTCGTGCCCCCACAGGAATTTCCCTCCCCACAGGCCAAGGAGGAGAAAGGCGATTCCCACGAAGAGCTGGATGACGAGGGTCTGGAGAAACAGGTAGGACATGGGACTGGGGCGTTTGTTGGGAGAATCGGGAGCTTCGGAATCACTCGGGCATGCCGAGCGCATCGGGATCCTCGGGACCGAGATCCTCCTCGGGAGGCAGGAGCGGATCGACGACTTTCAATTGCACGTCCCGCGTGAATGCGGGGTCGGGAAAATAGTTTTCGGAAAGCTGCCAGACCGCGTCCCATTTCGCCTCCGTCGGCACTTCGGCCTCGATGACAAGGGAGTCCTCGTAGACCGTCAGGCCGCCGCGCGTCGTGTTCTCGACGAAGCCGGGGAGGATGCCGGCGAATGCGGGCATCCAGGCCGGGGCCATCGTATTCCGCTCGATCTCGATCTGCTCGGTATCCAGCGGCATCTCCTTGGCCAGCTTTTCGTTCGCAAGGGCGATGAAGGCCTCGCGGGTCACCTCGTCGCCGACGACTCCCTTCAGCTTCACTCCGGCCTCGGCCATGTGGATCACGCTCATGATCGCGGGGCGCGGCGGGATGTGCACTGTGAGCGAAATATCGAACTGGTAGCCCCCGTCCTCGGGGAAACTCTGCGTCGCCATCTCCTGGAGCGAGGCGCGCATTTCCTCCGAATCCATCTCGCCCGTGATTCGCACCTTTTTCTCCTCGACGGCAAGGCTTCCCACTTTGGTCTCGTTCACGAGTCCCGGCGCAAGCATGCCAACGCCCTCTTCCCACTCCGCGATCCCCGTGTTCTCGCCCACCTCCAGTTCGCTCGCGAAGCGATCGTCCGGCGAAAGCATGTCTCCGATCATCGCTTCCATCCGCTTTTTCGTGTCCGCGTCCGCGACCGTTCCGGCCAGCCTCACCTGACGCTCAAGCGTCCAAGCCAGGGAAAAGGACGGCGGCTTGGGCGGCTCGACGACACGGAATCGATTGTCGATGGCGAGCCCGCTCTCGCGAAAGGCCGCGTCGGCGGCGATACTCACGGCGTCGCGGGATTCACTGGAATAGACCGCGCCGTCCAGCGTGACCCGCCCCTCGCGAATGGCCGCGTTTTCCGCGCGCGGATTCGAGACCAGAATGGATTCCAGCGCCACGAGACCCGCCGTCCAACCGGGATCGAACACGTCTCCCTTCTCCTCGATCGCATCCTCGATTCGCCATTCCCTGAGATCCGGCACCGAGGAATCGACCTCGCCGTCAGCCCCCGAAGAGGCGAAATCGACCGGCGCGTTCAGCATCTTGAGCACGCGCGTTTTCCAGCCTCCCGCCGAAGGCAATAGCCCCCTCACGGTGAGTGACTTCTCTTTCGGCGTCACCGCCATTTCCAGCCAGGGATCATCCATGTGGCGGAAATCGAATGCCTTGTCATCCACCACCCTCACCCCCGGGAGTGTCCGGAGGCGGCCCACAAGCGCGTCACGGAATTCCCGATCGTAAACCTCGCCACGCACCGATCCGTCGCGGCCCTTGAAATCGATTTCCCAGTCCCCGCCCCGCGGATTCTCCAAGCCGTCAAGCACGGCATGGGCGCGACTCCTCAGATCATTCTCGATGTCGTCGCCACAGATCGCGACCGTCGCCCAGCTCGAAAGCAGCAGGAGCAGCAGGAACGCGCCGGCCACGAGCAGCACCCTCTCCCGCGTGGGTTTCCGGGAAGTCTCGGCCGTAGGCGCAGCCGCTGTGCTTGGGTTCACGGGTTTCATCTTTTCGAAAGGGCGTCATTCACACAAATTCGTCGGGAGTCGCGGCCGGCGTGCCTTTCGCCGGACCCACGCCTCCCCGTCCCCTTTGCATCACACCGCCCCCCCGTGTTTGCCTGAGTGCAGTTTCGCCGCCTGCTCGCGCCATTCCTCTCGGAAGACCCGGTCACTGAAAGCAAGGCGCTTGCCGAACTCGCCGGCAACCTCGTCGCTCCAGCCCGCGATCTGGCGGAATTTGTAGACACCGAACTCGTGAAGCTTGCCTTCCAGAACCGCTCCCACGCCGACAATCTGCTGCAAGTCGTCCCGATCCGCCGGTGCCACGTCGTAGACATATCCGAGCAAGGGATCGAGACGCGATTCCGCTGCCGAACCACCGGCCAGCGCCAATGATTCGAGCGCGAGCATCCGGAAATACATCCAACCCATCAACAGAATCGGAACGACTAGAATACCGAAGGCGAGCAACTTCACGACACCGAACTGGACGATGACGGAACACCAATTGACGGAAAGGGTCCAGTCGGACTGGGCAAGGATCTGGGAAGGAAGGTTCATGGGAGTGTCGGTTTCTGTTCTGGAAGTGTCTCGATTTGACCATTTCGCCGATCCTCAACCCGCCCTCGGGCCTCGTAATCGACGCTGAAACTCATCATCGCCAATTATGTGCGCCGGTCAAGCACCCGCCTCCGGGATATCTCCGAATCGCCACAGAAAAAGCGGCCTGGTCGACGGACTCGCGAGAAAACCCCCATAAACTCGCGGGAACGAATCGGCCAGGCCGCTTCAAATGGTTTGCCGTTCACCTTTCGTGAACGAGCCCTAGAAGAGCAGGGAGCGTGCCAATTCATCACCGCGTCGCCGGGCGATTCCGTTCTGGTCGAATGCCCTCTTGCTCGGTATTCTTTTTCCAATATGAAAAACACCTCCGTCCGTACTCCCTCCCGTCGCCGCTTCCTCGGTCAGGGGGCCCTCGCCGCCGCCGGCACCTTGGGCTTCCCGGCCATCACCCGCTGTGCCTCACCGAATGGCAAGCTTCAGGTCGCCGTCATTGGCACCGGAGGACGAGGCGGCCACAATCTCGGCCAAGTCGGGGCCACCGAGGACATCGTCGTCCTCTGCGACGTGAACGCCCAGAATCTCGCCCAGGCCGCGCAGCGCTTTCCCGGCGCCCGCACCTACCGCGATCTCCGGGAGGTCTTCACCCGAACCGACGACATCGATGCCTTCGTCGTCAGCACGACCGAGCACACCCACGCCTTCGCCACCCTGCCCGCGCTGAAACTCGGGAAGCACGTGTATTCCGAGAAACCACTCAGCCGCGACGTCTACGAGGCCCGCCTCATCACCGAAGCGTCCGCCAAGGCCAATGTCGCCACCCAGATGGGCACCCAGATCCACGCCGACAACAACTACCGGCGCGTGGTCGAACTCATTCAAGCGGGTACCATTGGTGCCGTGACCGAAGTCCACGTCTGGGTCTCCCGCGCCTGGGGCTGGCAATCGCCGGAGGACGCGAAAAGGAACGGCGACATTGTCTCCAGCCAGGAACGCCCCGCAATGGAACTGCCTGTCCCGGCCAGTCTCGACTGGGATCTCTGGATCGGCCCGGCTCCGATGCGCCCCTATCACGACATCTACTTCCCCGGACCGAAATGGTACCGCTGGTGGGATTTCGGGAATGGCACCATGTCCGACCTCGGCAGCCACTGGAACGATCTCCCGTTCTGGGCCCTTGATCTCGATGTGCCCCTCACCATCGAAGCGGGCGGCCCCCCCGTCCATGCCGAGATCGCCCCCGCTTCCATGTGGGCCCGCTACACCTACGGCGCGCGGGGCAAGCGGGGCCCGCTCACCCTGACCTGGTACCAAGGATCAGAGCAACCCGCCCTCTTGAAGGAGAAGAAGATTCCAGGATGGGGCAATGGCGTCCTCTTCGTCGGCGACGAGGGAATGCTTCTCTCCGACTATGGGAAACACGTTCTTCTTCCCGAGGAAAAATTCGCCACCTACGAGCGCCCGAAGGAAACCATCCCGCCCTCGATCGGTCACCACAAGGAATGGATCCATGCCTGCAAGACCGGTGCGCCCACGACCTGCGACTTCGCCTATTCCGGACCGCTCACCGAAGCCAATCACCTCGGCAACGTCGCCTACCGCGCCGGAGTAAAGCTCGAATGGGACGCGAAGAACCTCCGCTTCCCCAATCACCCCGAAGCCGACCACTACATTCGCCGCGAGTACCGCGAAGGCTGGAAACTCGAGTGAGCGCCCTTCCCTTCTCCTTCACGCGATGGAGCCGCCGCGACTGGATCCGCAATATCGCGGCGGCCATCGCGGTGACGCTTTTCATTTCTTCCACCTACCTCGGCGCCCAGAAGATCGACATCCGCCCCGTCCAGATGCTCACCCCCTCGGCCCTCGACCGCGCGATCCCCGCCGATTCCAGGGCGGTCTACCTCTACGTCACTTTCTATCCGTTACTCTGGCTTACCGGTCTCCTCTGCGATCGCCCCCGATTCCGGCGCTACGTCATTGCCCTTGTCTCGACCGCGGCCCTTTCCTGCCTCATCTTCGTTTTCGCCCCGACCGGCGTCGCGCGGGGAGATATCGACGCAGGGAGCGCTCCCGCGCTTTACCGCCTTATCGAGAGCACCGATCTCCCCCGCAATGCCCTGCCTTCCGAGCACGCCTCGCTCTCCATCATCGCCGGCATCGTCTGCTGGCAGGCCTTGCGTGGCCGCCCCGCCCTCCGCACCGCCGCCATCCTCTGGATCGCACTCATCCTCTGGTCCACCCTTGCCACCCGCCAGCACGTCCTCGCCGACCTCCTGACCGGCGCCGCGCTCGGCTCCCTTGCCTGGCGAACCACCGCTTTCCTGAAGACGTAATTCCAAAAACTGCCCCCGTCAGGGC
>JAHEDC010000014.1 GCA_024641425.1 Verrucomicrobiales bacterium
TTCCGGGGTCCAATTCGAAGTAAACAGCATGGGAAGCAGGCCCATGATGGCCGGAATGGCCGCCGTGACCATGAGGAGCGCGGTGCAAAAAATAAGCTTACCCTTGTCCTCTCGAATGTAGCGCCAGAAATAGCCGACCATCGCGGGGGTTAGCCTGGGCATGGGCCGACCGCCGTCTCCGTGGCCGGAAGGCGGTCCCGGGTCACCGCCCGCTCCGCCGGAAGGAGGGCCCGGGTCACCCATTCCCGGCGGTGGTCCGGAGTCGTTGGGGCTGTTGCCGGGAGACTGCGAAGGAGGGGGGAAACCCTGTCCCTCGGGTGGCCCGGGATCTCCGGAAGTAGGTTGGGTTGCGATGGTATTGAGTGGAGTTAAGCTTAATAAGCGGTGGTGAAATCCCCCCTCAGCAGCGAGAGGGGTATTCCTAACGGGGCGGCTCGCCGGACGATGGGGGAGACGCCGGGGGAGGTGTGATCTCGATGACGTAACCGCCCGCTTCCCCGTCCCTGACTTTAACCCAGGGATGGGAGGCGAGGGGAACCTGCGGGCCGTCATCCGGGAACGGAGGCGCCTCCAAAATCGGAGGCGCCTCGGGTAGATCAAAGGAAAACTCCAGCGATCTGACCTGTTCGTCCGGAATGCGGCATTTTTCGAGCGTCTCTTCGGTAACTTCGAAGACACGTCCGTCTAGGCCGGTAACTCGGGGCATGATAAGTGATGCTTGAGCGTTCGGGCCGCTAGTAATTGCAGTTCTGCCAACCGCAGTTGCGCCAGTTGCGCCAGTTGCGCCAGTTGCGCCAGCCACAGTAGTTGTGACCTTCAACGTCGCCACCAGCCCCACCGCCTTGCGGTGCGCCACCAGCCCCACCGGGGCCTCCGGGGGCTGCGCCGCGTCCCCCATCGGGGACGTTGACGATGATCTGCACGGCACCGCCTGCCAGGCTCCCGCCGGGCGGTGGTCCTGAGGAAGGACCATTGGATGCAAGGGCATCCTGTGGAAGATCCTCGGGTTTCACTTCGCTGCCCTCAAGGGCGCTGTCTTCGATGTCATAATATCGGCCGTCTTGGCCTCTTACGATTGCCATTGCAATACCTCCTTGTTTCTATGTTTTTGGGTTTTACTTGTTTACTTAGGGATGAACCCGCGGGCTATTGCCACTGAGTTCCTGGAAAGGTGTTTCGGCAGGCCCGCGACCATCCGTGTGAAATCCGGTTGCCGCGGACCGATTGCTATTGATTGGGGCCAACCGGTTCGAATCCGGAATTCTGCCATCCGCAATTGCGCCAGTTCCTCCAATTGCGCCAGTTTCTCCATCCACAGTAATTGTGGCCTTCGACGTCGCCACCGCCGCCCTCGGAGCCGGCGGTTGCGGTTGGAGAACCCGGTGCCGTGCTTCCCTCCGGAAGATTCACGATGATCTGAATGGTTCCTCCAGCAAGGCTCAGGCCGGGAGGCGGGCCCGACGCCGGAGCGGAAGAGCCCCGGGCATCCTGCGGAATCTTTTCGGGCTCCACTTCGTGTCCCTCGAGGGAGCTGTCTTCGATATCGTAGTATCGGCCATCCTGGCCTCTGACAATTGCCATAATCGTAGTTCCTTTGTTTATCTCCTCTGAGACGGGTTTGTTTCTATCGGGTGAATCTTCGGGACGATGCCGTGGGATTCCTGTTAGGTGTGCTTCTCGTCACCGGAGAGGCAGTCATCGGTTAGCGTTCGAGATTACCCTGGGGTAACTTTTGTCCGACGCGTTCGTAAACCTTCCGCACCTTTTCCTCGTTTTCGGTGAAGTAAGTGAAGAGTTTACGGGTGTAATCGCACTCTGCCTCACGGTAGTCGAGATTGTTTCGGTCGCTGGTCGGACAGCTCAGGTTGCAGATTCGTTTCGCCTTGCAACCGAAACAGCGGATATACCAGGGATCCTTGTGGTGCAGCGCGCAGAGCGACTGGTTGACATTGTTGGAACTGAATCCGTCATCGACATGCCCGAGACGGTGGTGGAACATGTCGGTGCCGCAGGCGTGGACGTCTCCATGAAGATTGATGGCCACATAGATTCGGCCTGCCTGGCATTGGTGTTCCCAGCAACTGAGGCCGGGGTTCGGATAGCGTCCGGCGATAAAGCGGTTCACGGCCATCTGCATGTCGCCTTCGATGACCGCGCAGTTCGTATCATGCATGTGGTCGAAGACGGCGCGCATTCCCTGGAACATTTGCTCCCCGGTGAGGAGGTCGTGGTCGAGTCCGAGCCCCTGGGGTTGCATGAAGTTGATGCGGAAGTCGTGGACCCCGATTTCGTTGAAGTAATCCATGACCTCTCGCATATGATCGCAGTTCGATTGGCTGAGGACGCAGATGAGCCCGAAGGATTTCTTCTTCTCGACCATCATCCGGATCGCCTTCTCGACGCGTTTGCCGGCCATGCGATTGATATCGTTGATGTGGGGCGGCCCATCGAAGCTGAAGCCGATCTGGATTCCGAGTTTGAGAAGGAATTCCAGGCGCGCTTCTGTGAGCTTCGTGCCATTCGTCTGCATCGGGTGCTCGACGATTTTGCCATGTTTCTTGGCGAGGGCTGCGGCGTAACCGACCGCTTCCTCGAACCAGGCATCGTCCATGATAAGCGGTTCGCCGCCGTGGAATTCGAGCACCACTTCCCTGGCTTCGGAATTGACGACGAGAAGATCGGCGATGTGTTTGAAGCGCTCGATGCTCATTCGGGGCGTGGACGGAACGTCGGCATCGACGTTGCAGTAGGAGCACTTCAGGTTGCAGCCGTTGGTCAACTTGAGGGTCACGTAGCGGATGGGCTTGAAGAAATTCTCGGGCGACATCCATTGGGCGTCTTTGACGGCTTCGGGGTGGGGTGTCCGGACAAGTGCGGACGGGACGGCTGGGGTTGCGATAGCTGCGCTCACAGGTTTCCTCCTAGGTTATCGGTTTTCGGCATCGGGCCCGCGAACGGGCGGTGGACGGATGCAGGTTTTGTTCAGCCAGAGTGGCTTCGGGATCGTTTATCCCAAACTCTGACGCGGGTGCCAAGACAATATTCAACTATTCCATGACGAATTACCCGAATCGTCGGCGTTCGCAGGTAGAGGCTTCGTTGGCTGCAAGGGCGGGATTGCCCGCCGAAAGCACGGTGCGATATTTAGCGTTGACGGTATTGATGGGGTTGATAGGCTTGAGCTCCTTGAGGAGGCCGTTCGTAGCGGTTCTCCCGCCCGATAACGCCATGCTTTCCGAGCCCCTTTCGATCCTGAATGCCGATCCCGCGCTCAATAAGATGTTGTCCGAAGCAGTTGGCCGGGTGAGCGCGGGGGAAGGCTCGCTCCTTTTGCTGGACGAAAAAGGGGAGAACCTCCATTTCGTGGCCTGCCACTCGCCGGTGGCGGAAAAGCTCGTGGGGACGGTGCAGTCCCTGGACAAGGGTATTACCGGTCTTTCCGTCTCGCTCCAGCAGCCGATGATCGTGAACGACACCCAGGCGGATCCAAGTTTCAGCGCGGATGTGGATAATCTGACCAAGGTGAGGACGCGGTCGATCATGGTGGTGCCGCTTGTGGGGATCGAAAAGGAATTGGGCGCTCTGACGGCAATTAATTCCACTGCGCTCAGCGGGTTTTCGACGGATGATCTGGAGGCCTACGCCGAAGCGGCCGAACGCATCACGGACAGGATACTGGAGCTGCTGGGAGACGCCGGAGTCGAATGAACAATCAACGGATTCCCAATCCCCCTCGCTGATGATGGAAGAATTACTTGATCAACTCGCCGACGCCCGAGGGGCGGGAATCCGCGTCGCTGTGGTGGACTCCGGCGTGGAACCGGACCATTCGTGGGTCGGCGGACGCCTTGAGTCCTCGTATACGGTCATACGCTCGGGCTCGGAGTGTCAGCTTCTGAAGACGAAGGGCGGCGACATGTTTGGACACGGAACCGCGTGCTCCGGGCAGATCCGGCGTTTTGCCCCGGACATCGATCTGGTGAGCGTGCAGATTCTCGGGGGCGGATTGCGGGCCGATTCGGAATCACTCCTTGGTGCCCTCGGATGGCTGGCGACCCAGGACGTGCATCTGGTGAACCTGAGCCTTTCGACAATGCGCGAGGAGTTGGCCTTGCGCATCGGGCATGCGATTGATGACCTGAGTGCGAGGGACGCGACGGTGGTGTGCGCGCGGGGGTACCATCGATCTGGCCGGGCGTATCCGACGAATTTCGCGAGCACGGTGGCGGTGAACTACAAGAACCTCCCCCATGCGAGGATCGAGTTCCGCGCCAAGGATCCTGTCGAGTTCGATGCCGCGGGTGCGCAAACGGAGATTGCCTGGAAGAGCACAAAGGAAGTTCCGAACGCGACACGGATTGCGGAGGGCTCGAGTTTCGCCTGTCCCTTGGTCACGGGCTTGGCCGCCCGGATTCTCAGTTTGAAGCCGGATTTGACGCCCTACGAGTTGAAATCACTGCTCAAGGCCTACGCGTTGCGCCAAGCCGAGGGTTGGTGGGAGCACTGGATGGATGATGTCGCCAAGCCGCCCTGCGCGGAGAGCTGAGCGCCGTCGGCCGTTACTCGTCCGCACATTCCGCGTGGCGTTTCCTGTAAGCCTCGCGCGCATGGGCGTACGCGGCTTTCGCGGCCTCCATCTCAGCCGGGGCGATGAAGCGCTCTTTCTGGCTCCAGCACTGGTCGACCGACTTCAGGCACCATTCGATGCTACGGCGTGAGGCTCGCACCGGCTTGTCCTCGACAATGACCCAGACGGGATTGGTATGGGAGGATCCGAGGATGCGCATCGCAACCCAGCTGCTCTTCGTCACCGGCACGTCGAAGCTCAGTTGCCCGATCGAACCGTCCGCGATGATTTCCCGCTCGCCGACGGGCCAACCGTTCACGAGCACTTCCACCATCACCTTCCGCGAGTCGCCGAGACGCGCGCGTTCAATGTGCCAGTAGGGCTTTTCCCAATAAGGACGCTGCCGGAGATCGGTCTCGGGCGTCTCCCCCAGAAGTGCCGCGACCTTCGCGCTCACCTTTACGGTGCCCGGCTTTTCCAGAAGGACGTCTCCGGTGCCGACCTCGACTCCGGCGACCGCGAAATCCATCAGGTGGCTGTGTCCGTCGCCGACGTAGTTTCGTCCGGAACGGATGCCGAGGCACCATTTGTCGTAGGTCAGGGGTTCGTCAACCTTCACGTAGGAACGCCCGAGTCCGACGCGCTCGCCGTAGATGCACGGGAAATCGGTCTCTCCACTGATGCGGGTGCGGTAGCCGGCGTTGAGGGTATGGTACCAGATGTTGAGTTCCCAGATGATCGGGGTATCCACGGTCGAGATGAAATCGACGGCCGGCACGGGTGCGCCGTCCTCACCCGGCACCTCGTGGGTGACATCGACGATGTACTCGTTCGCTCCGATTCCGTCGAAGGGGGGGATCTGGAAATTGGGAAGTTCGTCCGTGTCGCACTTCAGGCCCCAGCCGGAATGCGCCGGTCCGCAGACCGCGCCCTGGGCCTTTGCCCAACGCAATGTATTCAGCCCGAGTGTGGGCCAGTGGGCGCTCGAATCGCCGCCGGGGTACATCTGCTCCTTCAGCCGCAGGAGGCAGAGGTGCCCCGACTGGTGGGATCCGAAACCCGAAACCTCGACATCGTAGCGGAGGAGGTAGGGAAAGGTCGAGACGACGTCCTCGGTGCCGGTGAAGAATTGCTTCTGGTAGTCGAAGCACGGGCCCCAGGTCAGGTTGGCTCCGATCTTCAGATCCTCGCCGATGCAATGACGCAGCATATCCGGCGCGTGGACGCCCTCGGTCGGGTTCGTGTAATGCGCGCATCCGGCGGCATGGATGTGATGGTCTCCGGACCACCAGCCGGCCGCCGCCGGATCAATCCAGCGTTTCAGGGCGAATCTCTCGGTGGCCGGCCCGTCGCCGACGGTAATCTGACGGACTTCGCCAAGATACTCGGGGCCGCGCGCGCAGGTCACGGTAAACCGGCCTTTCGGCAAGTCGACGCTCTCCCCGTCCGCGCGATAGACCTGCGGATGGAAGAAGAAGTCGGGCGCGAGCCGCTTCGCCTGCGAAGGATAGACGCGTCCGGCGGGATCGCGGATTTCGAATCCCGCCGTGGTCGGTTTGCCGTTTTCGTCGAGAACCTCCAGAGTCACTTTGGTGGCGGCCTTCGCGTCAAAGGTCAGAAGAAGGTCGCTGCGGAAACCGAGATCCTGGGTGCCCTGGCCGGCGTCGAAATGGAGAACGGCCGCCCGCTTGCCGGCGTCCCTGCTATAAAGCTGGAGCACCCGGTATTCGAGAGGAATTCCGGCGAGATTGGGAGCGAGGGGACGTCCGTCGAACACGCGCGCTTCAAGCCAGCGGTCCTGAACGGCGGCTTGTGGCGAACCGGCCAAGGGTTGCGCCTGAGGGCTGGAGATCGCGAGCGGTGCGGTCACCCCGGCCTCGTTGACCACTTTGATCAGAAAAGAAGTCCATCCGGTTTCGAGAAGTTCCATGCGAGCCAAACCAGCCTCGGCCTTTACGCGGGCCTCCGGGTTGATCTGCACGATGGCGAGGCAATGCCGGTCAAGCACGGCCGCCACTTCATCGGTCGTTACCGCTTTCTCCAGCGCTGCCTTTTCCTCGCGGCGGAGCGGTTGGCCGAGGACGTCGAGCGCCTCGGCAACGCGTCTCGCGTGAAGAAGGACGGGCTGGTCCTGGGCTCGCGCATGCGCGATGGAGAGGACGATCAGAATTCCCGTGAGGAGCAGGGGCGAGGGTATTTTCATGGCGTCGGAGGGGAAGGGAATGGTGAGGGGTACGTCCTTCCGTGACTCGAGCATAGGGAGAGCGGGAGGGATCGTCAATACCCGCGCGTGTTGCCCTTCGCCCCAGTTTCGCATTGACGCTCCCGCGATTTTATCCGATCCATCGCCCTATGAAAAAGAAAGCTTCACGAACCGGGTTCGGTTTCGGCGCAACGGTCTGGCTGACCCTGGTGGTCGCCCTGTGGGTTTCTGTTTTCGCGGGCTTGTCCGGTGCGGCCGAGATGCGGGAATGGCAGGATCGGAGCGGGAAGTTCAAGGTCACGGCGAGCTTCAAGGAGGTGAATGCCGACGACGAGGTGGTGATCGAACTCGAGGACGGCGCGATCCGGAAGGTGGCTTTCGAAAAGCTTTCGACAAGGGATCAGGCCTACGTGTCGAAAATGGTTCCTGACGCGGAGTTGACGCCGGTGCCGTCGGAATCAGGCCCCGGTGCCAAAGGTCCGAAAAGGAAATCCGATGTGATGGCGGAAGAGGAAGAGGTGACGAACGATGAGAAATGGGAACAATGGGGCTGGAAGGTTGTGGCGGGCGGGCTTCTCCTCCTGGGAATCGGGAGCCTGGTGGCGGTGATTGATGCCTTTTGTGAATCGGTGGGCTGGGGGATCGCCAGTTTCCTCATTCCCCTGTTTTTCCTCGTCTACATTCTCGCCCACCGGCACCGGCCGTGGGCTGCCCGGGCGGGCATGTTGGTATTCCTCGGTGTCGCCCTTGCCGTGGGGACCATTTTCGGACTCGGGCAGTTGAACCGCGTGACCGATTTCGTAAAGGCGGCGGCGGAGAACCCGACGGATCCCTTCCGCGCGGGGGATGGGGAGCCTTTCGTCATACCGGACTGAGCGAGAATTGTGGCCTCCGCCGAAAGGCTTGCGTCCACCGTGTGAACGCGCATATTGGCGGCCATGAAATCCTCTAGCCCTGGTCGTCTCGCGATCATTGCTCCCGCGTTGGTCGCCACAATCTTCCTGGCATCCTGTAGTGCGGCCAAAACCGCGAAGCGAACCGCGCATTCCGCCGCGCACGGACTAGGAAGCGTCGTCAGCCTGCCACTTTCCGCCGTGGGGAGTTTGACCGGAGACAGGAAGCCTGGGAAGGACGACTACAGTTATTCCGTGCGGGGCAAGCGATACCACGTGATGTCGCATCACGATGCGCGGGATTACTGCGAGATCGGAGTCGCGAGTTACTATGGCTCCGAAGGCGGCTCGCGGACGGCATCGGGCGAGCGCTTCAATCCCTTGGGAATGACGGCCGCCCACACGACGCTTCCGCTCAATTCCTGGGTTCGCGTCACGAACCTGAAGAATGGGAAAAACGTCATCCTGCGCATCAACGATCGAGGCCCCTTTACGGGAACGCGCATCATCGATGTCTCGAAGGGAGCGGCCACGAAACTTGACTTCCGGGGGTCCGGGGTGACCCGCGTACGGGTGGAAACCATCGAAGGCTAAGGGCATGTCGAAGGCAGACATCGGGCAGCCCTCCGCCCGGAAGAGGGGAATTCCGGGGGTAGTCATTGGCGGTTTCAGCGCAACGTTTCTCCGTTTCAAAGCTTGCCGGCGGTGACATCGTGGAAACCATGAATCCGGATTCTCCGCACGGCCGAAAGCCCTCGATGTTCCAGTGTTGGAAGCGCTTGCTTTTTCTCCATTGGGAAATCGCGCCAAGGGAAATTGCGGCGTCTCTTCCGGAGGGGCTCGAGCCCCACCTTTACGAGGGGCGCGCCTATCTCGGAATTGTTCCTTTCTTCATGCGCAATATTCGCCCGCGCGGATTGCCTGCCGTCCCTTGGATCTCCCATTTTCTGGAGATGAATGTCCGCACCTACGTGATCGGTCCAAACGGCGAGTCCGGCGTTTGGTTCTACTCCCTCGATACGGATCGGCGTATCGCCCGACTCCTCGGTCGAGGACTCTATCATTTGCCTTATTTCGATGCGGAAATGAGTGCGATGGTCGGGGACGACGACGAGGTGCGCTATCGCGCGCGGCGGACGGGAGAGAGCGTTGCCGCTTCCTTCCGCTACCGGGCAGCGGGCGACTTTCAGACCGCCGCGCCGGGAACCCTGGAGGAGTTCCTGCTGGAGCGTTACAGCCTGTTCTCGAGGGATGATCGGCGGGGGCGAATCCGCTGTGGGAGGGTTTCCCATCGTTCCTATGAGTATGCGGAGGCCGATGTTCCCGAGTGGAGTAGCCTGCCCGCGCGGTGGAACCGCCTGCCGGTGCCGGAAATCCCTCCGGTGCATGCATGTGTGACCAAGGACGTGGACGTCTCGGTCTATTCCCTCGAATGAGCGGCGATCCGCTCGCGATCTTTCAGCGGGCCCACAGTGCGTTTTGGCGGCGGCGGTGACGGGTTCATCCATTCGGGGCTTCCCTGTTCCAGATTCTTCTTCCCAAGCAAAAAAGCCATTGATTCCCTGTGATTTGGAAATTATAGTAATTATAGATATAATGTTTTCTGAATCACTTTGGTTTCGAGTCGCGATCAATCCCCGGGCGTGCGGGCCGATTTGTTCCGACCGCGCGAAATGAGAATCCTCTTCATCCACAATCAGGCGGGTTTCCAGGGCGGGGCCGAAGCGAACATCCATCAGGTGGCGTCCGCGTTCAGTTCCCGGGGGCATGAGGTCGCTCTTCTCTATGGACCGGGTGGCGCACAAAAGGATCTCAAGGCCTTTCTAGGTCCCTTTGCGATTGCGACGGGCTACAACAGGGGTGGGGACGGCTTTGCGAAGGCAATGGAAACCATGCGAGGCTGGGCGCCGGATATCGCTTATGTCCACAAGCTTTCCGATCCCGTGGCGCTTGAAGTGCTCCTCGCTTCAGGGGTAGCGACGGTGCGAATGGTGCATGACCATGACATGTGGTGCCAGCGGGGATCGCGCTATTTTCCCTGGAATCGGCAGATTTGCGACCGCCGCGCCGGGTTGAGCTGCGTTCTCACCTGTGGGGTCGTGAGGAACGTCAACGGCGGTTCCCTTCCGGTTTCCTTCGAATGGCCCGGTAGGAAGCTCCATGAGTTGCGTATCTGCCGACGCTTTCCCACCCATCTCGTACAGACCGAATTCATGAAGTCGGAGATGCTGCTCCACGGATTCGACGAGAAAGGGATCCGGGTGCTTCCGGTGGCCCCGGAGCAGGACACATCTTTCGTGAAGTCGAGTTACGAGGGGCGTGGCATTCTCTTCGTGGGACAGATTCTGCGGGGAAAGGGAGTCGATTTTCTGCTCCGTGCGCTTGAAAGGATCAAGCACAAGGAATGGCACGCGGTCATCGCGGGTGACGGATCGCACCGGGCGACCTGTGAGGCGCTCGCCAAGGATCTCAAGTTGGGAGGGCGGGTGCGGTTTGCCGGCCGGTTGAGCCGTGAGGAACTGCTCGGCGAATATGCGAGGGCCCGCATGGGGATCGTGCCGTCGGTCTGGCCGGAACCCATGGGGATGGTCGGACTCGAATTCATGTGGGCTGGATTGCCCGTTGTGGGCTTCGACGCCGGAGGGATCGGCCAATGGCTGGAGCATGGTCGCACGGGATTCCTCGTAAAGCCGCGCGACGTGGAAGGGTTGGCCTGGGCAATCGAGCGACTCCTGACGGAAGAAGCAATGGCGCAGCGGATGGGCACGCACTCTCGTCGGATCGCGGAGAAACTCTATCGACACGGTGACTATGTTGACCGTCTTCTTGAGATCCTCGAGGAGGCCCGAATCCCCGCGCTCGCATGAAGGAGGACGCCCATGCGAAGATCCCGGTGACGGTGGTGATGCGGAGTTACAATGACGCCGTCCTCCTTCCCCGAACCCTGAGGGCGCTTGACGAACAGGAGGGTGTCGCGGTCACGCTTCTTGTTTTCGAAAGCGCGAGCACGGATGACTCGAAGGCGATCTTCGAGGCTCACGGTTACGATTGGATCAGGCATCTTGAGCCGGGAAGTTATCGCTCGTCGAAAGTGCTCAACGAAGGGGTGGATCGCGCGGAGACGGAACTTGTCGCCTTCGTGAACAGCGATGCCATCATGATCGGTCGCGATGTCCTGCGCCGAATGGCGGAGGCGCTACTGGCCGATGATCGCCGTGCGGGTGCCTTCGCACGGCAGATCGTTCGGCCGGACGCGAACGCCATGACGCAAGTCGACTACCATGTTGCCTTCGACAATCGGAATCAACTCGGCGCGCGCGCGGCGGCATGGATGAGTCTCGTCTGCAGCATGGTGAGGAAGACGGCTGTCCTGGAAATCCCCTTTGACGATGAATTGACCTTTGCCGAGGACGCGGTATGGAGCCAAACGGCGATCGAACGGGGCTGGCGCACCGCCTATGTGCCGGAAGCGCTTGTCGAGCACAGTCATGACTACACGTGGGAACAACGCTACCGGCGAACCTTTGGCGACAGCGCGGCCCTCGCACGCATCGCGGAGGCGGAGCCGGCCCGGGGACTTTTCTCCGGGTTTCTCCTCCCCTACGGGAAGCGCTGCGTCCGGGACGTGCAGCGCCTCCGGCGAATCGGGAAACTCCATCAATTCTGGCGGGTTCCCTTTTACCGCTGGCCACTGATGAGGGCGACCTGGAAGGGGAGCGTCGCGGGTTGGGATTACTTCCACCAGGCGTCATCGGAGAATTCGGGAGAAAGGCTCCAGCCCGTCATCCCGCGGAAATGATTCCCCACCGACGGCTGTTCCGGTTGTGCGCGTTTCTCTTCATCGCGGGAGGGGGTGATGCCGAGGAACTTTGGGATACGGTTAGGATTCCGGAAGTCGGAGAGTTCCGGATGCTCGTCCTGACTCCAACCGTGATCGAGTTGGATCTGGTCACGACGAGGGAAAAAGAAGGGATTCTTGGGGAATGGAACTTCATCGGCAAGGACGGCCACCTTGCTCTGCCGGAGGTCGGCACGATGCGATTGATCTCGGAGGGGCGGGAGATTCCGGTGCAACGGGCCGGCTTCAAGCGGCGGGTGCTCTATGCGCCGCTCGGACGATGGGACCTTCGGATCGGGAACGCACTCTATCTCGAACTGAAGGAATCGCTGAAGCCGGGAGATTCCGTGCGATTCGCGGATGGGGGCGGTGCCGTCAGTCTCGGTGGGCGTCTCGCTTTCAAGGCGATTTATGACCCGAGCCGCCGTTCGCCGCTCATCCATGCCAACCAGGTGGGATACGCGCGAGGGTGCGGGAAAATCGCGAGAGCAGGAGCCTATCTTGGAAGCCTCGGTGAACTGGATCTCAAGGGTTTCGATACCTTTTACGTCCGGAATTCAGAAACGGGGGAGATCGTATTCCGGGGCGAGGCGGTTCCCCTGCGCGATTCCGGATTCGGGGAAACCGCGCATCCGTATCACCAGGTTCTCCAGCTTGATTTCACACCGGTCGACGCGGACGGGGTTTACGTCATTGGAATCGAAGGGCTGGGGGAGTCGTATCCGTTTCCCATCAGTGACGGTTATTGGGCCTGCCTCGCGCGAACCTACGCGGTCGGAATTCTTCATCAGCGTTGCGGTGCCGCCCTGGGCGAGCCCTTCACCCGCTTCGCCCACGCGTCCTGCCACACCCATGTGGCCGGGGTTCCGACGATGGAACCGGAATTCGCTCGAGCCCAGGAATTGATCCGCCATATCACCGGGCACGACGCCGAAGGACAGCGCGCCCGGCCGTTATCCAGCGTGGCGACGAGCCTCTATCCTTTTGTTCGAAGCGGGGAAGTCGACGTGAGTGGGGGACATCACGATGCCGGTGATTACAGTAAGTACACGATCAATTCCGCGCTCTTCATGAACGCGCTGGTCATGGCCGTCGATGTCTTTCCGGGAGTAGGCAAGCTTGACAATCTCGGGCTTCCGGAAAGTGGCGATGGAATTTCCGACCTCCTTCAAATCGCGAAATGGGAAGGGGATTTTCTCGCCAGGATGCAGGACGATGACGGAGGATTCTACTTTCTCGTCTATCCGAAGGAGCGCGCCTACGAGGAGGATGTGACCCCGGACAAGGGGGATGCGCAGATCGTCTTTCCGAAGAACACCTCGGCCACGGCCGCGGCGAGCGCTGCCCTCGCGCAGCTTGGTTCTTCGCCCGCCTTCCGCAAGGCTTGGCCGGAAGAGGCCGCGCGTCTGATTGGCAAGGCGGAGAAGGGCTGGGATTTTCTCGTGGCCGCGTGGGCGAAACACGGGCGTGACGCGGCCTATCAGACAATCAGCCACTATGGAGACGAATTCATGGATGCCGACGAAATCGCCTGGGCCGCGACGGAACTCTATCTGGCGACCCGAAAGGAGAAGTATCACGATGCGCTCCTCGCGCGATTCAATCCGGGGGAGGAGTCGACGCATCGGTGGAACTGGGTCCGGCAGTTCGAGGGCTACGGAGCGGCCGTGCGCTCCTATGCCTTCGGGGAACGCGGGGGACGCGTCGCCAGCGCACAGCTTGACCGGGCGCATCTCCGCGCCTGCATGAAGGAAATGCTTGCCCGTGCCGACGATTTGCGATCCTTCACCGACGGCAGTGCCTATGGAGCCGCCTTTCCGTTCGCTTCGAAGCGTTCCCTGCGTGTCGGTTGGTTCTTCGCTACATCCGATTCCTTCGACATGGCGGCAATGGGGGCGCTTGGAAGGCGGGACATCTACGACCGGGCCATCGTCTCGAACCTGGATTTCGAGCTGGGCGTCAATCCCAATAACATGACGTATGTCACCGGGCTTGGTCGGCGGCGGCAGTTCGAGATCGTCCACCAGTGGGCGCGAAACGATTCCTTCGCGCTGCCCATGTCCGGGCTTCCACTCGGTTCGCTCCAGGATGGCTTGCCGTGGATTCAGCCTTACGAGGGTGCGCTCGGGACGTTCAGCTTTCCTTCCGACGGAGATACTGCGGAGCCTTACGGAATCTATGACCGTTGGACGGACACTTTCAACACGGCGACCGAATTCGTGAACGTCCAGCAGGCGCGAAGCCTCGCCGTCTGCGCCGCCTATATGGCGCGCACGGAGAAAGCCGGTCAACCATGGCGGTCGGTTTCGCTTGAGATCGCAGGGCTGCCCGAGACCGTGCGTGAAGGCGATCCGGTCGAACTCACACTCGAGGTGGCGGATCGCGAGCTTGATCCCGCGGAGGCTTTCATCGTCTGGGAAACACGCGGACGCCAGCCGGCGACGGGTCGGATTCTTCGATTTCTTCCAGAGAAGAGTGGCAGGCAATGGGTTAGCGTCGAGGCCCAATGGCCGGATGGTCGACGCGCTTTCGGCAATGCCACTTTCGTTGTCACCCGGCGCGAGGGAGGGGTGTCCCGGCCCGCCGACGATCACACCCTCTTCCTCCTCAACGCCGACACCGCTCCTGGCGCGATCCACCCCGGTGTTCCGCTCCGCGGAATGCCTGGCACTGCGACAGTCAGCCTCACCGGAAGTCCCCGCTACACGAGCGAGAACCTTGGCTGGATGAAAGATCCGCAAGGGGCTGCCCTTGTCTTTGGGGGGGCGGACGATTCCCTCCGTATACGCACCGAAGGAACCGTCGAAGGAAAGGCATTGGCACTGACCGGCTGGTTCTACTTCGAACGCTTTCCGCATGGGATCGCCACCATGGATCTCGTCACCTTCGGTGTCGCCGGGGCCACGCCTCTCGTCTCCCTTCATTTTGACAAGTGGATTGAACCTGCTGTGCCCCGTCTCATGCTGGGGCACGAGACCGTTGTGGACGAAACCCTCCTCGCCCCGAGTATGCGGATGGGAGAGTGGCAGCCGATCCGGATTGTCTTACGAAGGGATGGTTGGAGTCTTGAAATCGAAGGGAAAGTGGTTTCGCAGGGCGGTATCGCCGAAAGTCCGTTTGGGAAGGGCGCGCTGGAATGGGAACTGGGCGTCGGTGGGTTCGAGGGATTTGTGGATGAATTGCGAGTGGATTTCCTGCCCTGATTCCGACCAAAGGCGGAAGGAGCGGGGCAGCTTCGGAAGACGGTGAACGGAATGGGAATCGAGAGTGTTTTCTTGGAGATTCCGACAACGGGTTTCTGGTCGGAGTAGGTTCGCCGAGGCTTCGAATGTCCCATGCGGTCCTGTTTCGGCGGTGCGTCGCGCCCACGGGGTTGAGTGGATCCGGGCCATGGGCGGATTCCTCGAGGTTTGCGAGTCCTTCCCGATCGCCGATTCCAGCCTCGACCCAGAGCTGGCAGTAAGGGACGGCAAGGATAGCCTCCATTTCATGGAGCCCCGGAGGCGTTGGAAGGAAAAGGCCCCGACCCGATCGACGGGAGCGGCGCTGGACGGTGGGACGTGCCGGAGTTTCCGACTTTCAATTCCCGCGGGACTGTGTCGTGGAAGGAAGGCTCACTGGGACTCAAGGGAGGATTCGAGCTCCTCCGAGGGGAAGTGGAAAAGGGTGGACGGGATCGAGCCGGCGCGAGCCTGCGGATGGATGGAACCCGGTAGACGATTCCGGCTCTTTTCCTTGGCCCGACGTCCTTCGTTCCCTTACAGTGCCACCATGAAATCAACCGCGATTGGCGTTCCGAAGGAGATCAAGGACAACGAGAACCGGGTGGCGATGGTGCCCTCGGTGGTTTACCAACTGAAGCAGGCGGGACATCGGGTCATCGTTCAACGTGGAGCGGGAGTGGGTGCGGCGTATTCGGATGCCGAGTATGAGAATGCGGGAGCGGAGCTGGTGGAAACGGCGGCGGAGGTGTTCGAGAAGGCGGAACTCATCGTGAAAGTGAAGGAACCGCAGTCGGCTGAAGTGGCGATGTTGCGGCCGGAGCACACGCTTTTCACTTATCTCCATCTGGCGGCGGACAAAGCATTGACGGAGGGCTTGCTGGCTTCCGGCTGCACGGCGATCGCGTACGAGACGATCGAAGTAAATCACCGCTTGCCGCTGTTGGAACCGATGAGCGAAATCGCGGGGAGGATGTCGGTGATTGTGGGCGGCTACCATTTGGCCCGGCATCGGGGCGGACGAGGGATTCTGCTTGGAGGTGTCCCGGGTGTTTTGCCAGGAAAGGTGGTCGTCATCGGCGGAGGAACCGCCGGAGTGAACGCGGCGCGGGTGGCGATGGGCATGGGGGCGGACGTGACGATCCTGGAGGTGGATCTGGAGAGGATGCGCTTTCTCGACATCACGATGAACAGCGCGCACACCTTGTATTCGAGCGAAGCCAGCCTGACCGAATTGCTGCCAAGGGTGGATCTGATCATCGGTGCCGTGTTGGTGCCGGGGGCACGGGCGCCGAAACTAATCACGCGGGAAATGCTCACGCACATGCAGCCGGGGAGCGTGCTGGTTGATATCGCGGTCGATCAGGGGGGCTGCGCGGAAACGACGCGTCCCACCACGCACAGCGATCCGACTTATGTCGAGGAAGGGGTGATCCATTACTGTGTGGCCAACATGCCGGGCGCTTACTCGCGGACGGCGACCCAGGCCTTGACGAACGTCACGCACCGCTACGTGGAATTGATCGCCGACCACGGGTTGGAGGAAGCCTGCCGCCTGAATCCGGCCCTCGTGAGTGGAATCAACTGTGCGGGAGGGAAGCTGCGTTGCGCGGCGGTCGCGAGAGCCTACGGGATGGAGCTCGGAGAATGAAGGCGCTCGTTTTCGAGAATGGGTGCGCGGTGCTCCCGGAGCGGGTGCTGGAGGACGCGCGTGTAACCTGCGCGCAGGGGCGGATTGTTTCGGTGGAAAGGGCGGGGAAGAGGCGTCCGCCCGCCGATGCCGAGGTCGTGGACGCGCGGGGTGGCTACATTTCCCCCGGGTTCATCGACATCCATGTGCATGGAGGCGGAGGCGCGGATTTCATGGATGGAACGGTCGAGGCGGTGCGGGCGGCATGCGGGGCGCACCGCGCGCACGGAACGACGACTCTCTTCCCGACCACCACGACGGGATCGCCGGAGCAGATCCGCGCCATGCTGGACGCCTGCGTGGAGGCGCGGCGTTCCTGGAAATCACCTGCGGACGGAGCCTTGATCGCAGGGGTACATCTTTACGGGCCCTATTTCGCCGAGGACAAGGTGGGGTGTCACAGCGAGGAGGGACGTCGCTCGCCCTCGGCGGCGGAATACGAGGGATACTTTGCGAGTGGCGTGGTGCGTATCGCGACCTGTGCGGCGGAGCTTCCTGGAGCGGTGGAATTCTATCGCGCGGCGCGGAAGGCGCGCTGCCTGGTTACCTGCGGGCATTCGAATGCGAGTTGGACGGAGATGGCCGAAGCCTTTCGCGCCGGGATGCGACATGTCGATCATTTCTGGTGCGCCATGAGCACCGTACCGTCGGTGCGCGCGCGGTTCGGTGTGCCGATGCAGGGAAGCATGCTGGAGTTTGTGCTCGGTCATCCGGAAATGAGCACCGAAATCATCGCGGATGGCTGCCATCTCGCGCCGGAACTTTTGGAGTTCGCGTGGCGGATGAAGGGTGCGGGCCGACTCTGTCTGGTAACCGATTGCAACCGGGCGATGGACCTGCCTCCCGGGGACTACCGCTTCGGGCCGGCGGACGATGGGTCGTGGTTCGAGAGTGACGGTGAGGTCGGCTGGGCGCCGGGGAGGACGAGTCTGGCCAGTTCGATCCGCGGCATGGATCACATGGTGCGCCATATGCGGAGGGTGACCCGCGCTCCGGTGGAGGAGATCATTCGGATGGCGAGCCTCACGCCGGCGGAGCGCACGGGAATCGCGCGTGGAACTGGGAGTCTGGAGGCGGGAAAGCGGGCCGATCTCGTCGTGCTCAGCCGTGCGCTCGAGGTGCGCCGTGTCTTTGTTGGGGGCCGGGAATCGGACTGACCGTTCCGGGCTACACCATCGGCTCGAAGTCCGCGCCGCCTTTTTGCACGTTCGCGGGGCGAAGGAGCTGGGCCCCCCACTGGGAGTGGATGAAAGCGTAGAGCGAAATGATGATGGCGATGAGAAGCGCGCCGGTGAGGGTTCGATTGTAACTTGTGCGGAGGAAGACGCCTCCCTCGCCGGGAAGGGGCATGTAATTGGGGAAATCGGGCAGGAAGTAGTCGCGGGCCACATCCTGGATGTGGAGCATGTGGATGACGGGCACATCGTTCCGGCCGTAACTCGCCATGACCGAGGTCTCCGGATCGCTGTTGCGCGGGGCCTCAAGATTGAGGCCTTGTTTGAAGTTATCCTTGGCCAATTTCTTGCCGGCGGAACTGGTGCCGCCGCCGACGTTGATGTAGAGCTTGATCGGATTGTCGCCCGCTCCCTTGGTATAAAGTTCGAGGCGCTTGGCGACGCTCTCGGCGTAGTTCTTCGGGTCGATGAGTTCCAACCCGTTCCGGCGCACCGCCTCGCGGAGCAGGTCGCGGGAGGTTGCAGGCAGTCCCTTGGCCTGATCCTCCACTCCCCCGAGGGAGGCGGCGACGGCCCGGTAGGGGAATATCTTCTTCTGGTTGAGAATCCGTTCCATGTCGATCCAGAGGAGGTCGGGATCGTTCGCTCCCCATTCGGACGAGGAAGCGCTGCAGATGACGATGGGGTTGAGCTTGAGGGTCTTCGCGGCGGCGTAGACACACATGTTGATGGCGGGGAAGGACCCCGAGACCCCCACCGCGATGGTGTCCCCTTCCTTGACGCCGGCTTCCTTGATCATATCGACGAGGACAGCGGCGAAATTGGGATTGATCGAGGTGCGCTTGGCATAGAATCCTCCCTTGTTCGTGGTGACGGGTGTTTCGGTGGTGCCGAGGATGCCGGAGTTCGCGGGATCCGTGAGCGGATCGATGACGAATCCGCTCTGGAGCCTGTGCTCCTTAATCGCGAGCATGGCGCGGTTGGCGAGGTCGGCGGCGGCGCGCTTTTCAACAAGATAGGGTTGGCGGCGTTCGAGCTGGAATTTCTCGACGACGAATGCGCTGCCGGCCGCGAGGAGGCTGATGAGCAGGAGGGCGCGGGATGAGATGCCCTTGGGTCTCCAGTAGATGCCTTTCATAAGATCGGAAGTTGGGGATGGGAACGGGAGGCTACTCGGTGGTCTCGGACTCGGGATCGACGGCGTCCTGGGGTGCCTGGTGTTTCATGTCCCAGCGCTGGAGTTCCATCGGAATGATAAGGACGAGGACAAGGCGGGTGACAACGGTGGCGGTGAGAAGCGAGGCGAACGTGGTGAGCGCTCCCTGCCGGTCCATCCAGAGGGCGATGAGGCCCGGAATGATGTAGCCGATGACAGTCAGGTCGGCCGTCGGATGGGTGTCAAGGTAGGTGCCGAGGATCATGCGGGCGAGCACCCCGAGCAGGTAGCCGAGCAGGATGGCGATGGCGGTGCGGCGCTTCCCGTAAATGATGACGACGGAGCTAAGGAGGCGCACGCAGAGGAAGACAATGAACGAGAGGCCGACGGTCAGCGCAAGGTTCAGCGGGTGAGTCAGATAGAGGGCGAAGTAGCCTGGAACGACGAGTCCGCCGGCCTTGAAGCCGAAGAATTCCGCGAAGAGGAGGCTGACGACAAGGCCGACGCCGATGGAGATGGTGAGGAGATCAAGCATGGGGAAGAGACCGTTCTAGGGTCAACGGGCGGAAGACTGTGAATGATCGGTGGAAGATGCCATGGGGAGATTAGTCGGGATGCGCGGCGGCGGCGGCGTCGGCCTGGGCGGCGGCCTCCTTTTCCTCGACGGCGACGAGGGTGGAGCGGTTCTTCACGTGCCGGAGAATGTCGAGTCCGGGGCCGCCGATGTTGCCCATGCCGATGATGATGCCGGAGTGGCCGCAGAGGTCGACCATGATCTCGAAAATCTCGTTGGCACCCTTGCCTTCGGCGAAATGTATTTTCTCGGTATCGAGGCCCCGCTCGGCGGCGGCCTTGGCGAAGGCGTGGGTGCCGGAGCCGACGAGGAGGTAGTCGTCCGCTGCCGTCCAATCGAGAATCGCCTCGCCGAGCTGGAAGGAGCGGTCGGGACGGTCGGCGCGGCAGTTGAGAAGGGCGATCTTGCGTCGGTATTGCGGATACCTGGCGAGCATGGATTCCCAGATTCGGCCCGTAGAGGTGGGGTCGTTCGCGGCGAAGGCGTTTACGAAGAGGAGCCGACGGCCGTGGAAGTTGACGGGGAAAGCCTTGAGGACGCCGATATCGGGAGGTGCGGACCACATGCCCCGCAGGGCGGTCTCCCGATCGACGCCGAGGGATTCGCAGACTTTGATGACGAGGGCGACGTTCTCCGCATGCTCGTTGTAGGAAAACGGCTCCAGGTCCTTTTCGGTGACGTCCTCGACGTCCGCCTCGCCAATACCGACGAGTTTCGCGCCGCGGTCCCGGCTCGACATCTCGAAGACGTCGAGAAGATCCCGTTCCGCGGTGAAGAGGATCCCGCCGCGGGGCGTCATACCGGCGAGGGCAAGGGCGACGTCGCGCGGTTCCGGACCCATGACGTCGAGGTGGTCGGGGCGGGCATTGGTAATGATGCCGTGCGTGGCCTGCACGAAACGTTTCTCGCTCATCCACTGGAAGGACGGCTGGAGGGCCATGCATTCGATGACGAGCACGTCCGGCTTGTAGGAGGCGGCGAGGCGGACGATTCGCACCTGCTCTCCCACGTTGGCGCCGCCCGGACGGTAGATGGGATACTCGCGCCCGGTGGGAGTGATGAAGCGGGCGAGGGTGCCGGTTGTTTTCGCGCACGTGACCTTCCCGGCCTCGCGCAGGGCGCCGGCGAGGAGGCGGGTCACACTGCTTTTCCCACGGGTGCCGTTGATGTGGATGCGGACCGGGATCTTCGCGAGGGCGCGTCCGTGGAGAAACGACTCCAGAACGCCGAGCGTGACGATGATGAGAATGGATCCCGCGATGATCAGGAACATGAAAAGGCGATTCGGGTGGGGAAAAAGAAGGGGGGCACGCTGGGGAGCCTAATTAAAGGTGGATCTTTTGAGGGACAAACGGAATTTCTCCCTTGCCGCCGATTTTTCACCCACCTCCCCGCATTCCGCGCGTCTCGCGGACCTTCGATTATTTTCGGGCTCGCCGTGGTCTTCTCGGAGCGGCCTTCTTCATCCAGCGAAAGAAGGGGGTTCCGGCCTAGTGATCGCGCACGGGCAGGGTGAGCGCGCCGGGACGCCGGGGATCGGAGTAACCTTCGAAAGTTCCGTTCCGAAAGCGCACGGATTGCACCGAACCCATCGAACGGGCCTCGCTGACGCGGTGACCCTTTTCCTTGAGGAGGCGGAGTGTGTCGGGGCTGAAGCCTCGCTCGACTTCCAATTGGTCGGGCCACCACTGGTGGTGGAAACGCGGTGCGCAGGTGGCTTCGGCGAGGTTCATGTCGTGATCGATAACGTTGACGAGAATCTGAAGGGTCGTGTTCGCGATCCGGCTGCCGCCCGGGGTTCCGGTCGCGAGAATCCCCCCGTCATCAGGAAAGAAAACAAGGACCGGTGCCATGGAACTGATCATGCGCTTGCCCGGTGCGATGGCATTGTGTTCTCCACTCCGCAAGCCGTAGGCGTTGGCTTCACCCGGTTTGGCGTCGAACATGTCCATTTGGTTGTTGAGGAAGAAGCCGGTACCGGTCGCGATGATGCGAGCGCCGTAGCTGAAGTTCAGGGTCGTGGTCAGCGCGACCGCGTTGCCTGCCTCGTCGATGACACTCAGGTGGGTTGTCTCAGGGCTCTCGGGCCGGTGAGCGCCGGGGAGCCCGGGTGCGATCTCAACGGACGGGCGGGATCTGCCGGGATCGATCAGGGCGGAGCGCGTTTCGGCATAGCCCTTCGAAACGAGGGTGGCGGTCGGCACTTCGACGAAATCGGGGTCGGCGAGGTATGCGGCGCGGTCGGCGTGCGCGAGCTTCATCGCTTCGGCCATGAGGTGAATCGAGGCTGCGGAATTCGGCCCTGATTCTCTGAGCGGAAAGCGCTCGATGAGGTTCAGCATTTCAAGCAGCTGCACGCCGCCGGAACTGGGAGGAGGGGGGGTGATGATGGTATGCCCCCGATAGGTTGTGCGGAGCGGTTCGCGTTCGATGGCGCGATAGGCGGCGAGATCTCCCTGCGTGATGAGGCCACCGCGCCGCGCCATGTCGTCGGTGAGCAGCCTGGCGATCCTTCCGGTGTAGAAGGCGTTCGCTCCCTGTTCAGAAATCAGGCGAAGGGTGCGGGCGAGGGCGGTCTGGACGAGCTGGTCTCCAATGGCCGGGGGCCCGCCCTCTTCCGTGAGAAAGATGCGTCGCGCCTCGGGGCACCGCGCGAGATCCTCTCGGCAGGCGGAAAGGGAGTCATGCAGGCTGGCATCTACGGGAAAACCTGTTTCGGCGAGCGCGATCGCGGGCGCGACGGCCTCGGCGATGGGGATGGTACCGTATTTTTCCAATGCGAGAGCGAGTCCGCGAACCGAGCCGGGTACGCCGACCGAAAGCGCGCCGGATTGGGCTTTCGAGGGATCGCGATTCCCGTTTGCGTCGAGGAAGAGATCGGAACCGGCGGCGAGCGGTGCCCTTTCCCGGAAGTCGATCACGAAATCCGCTCCGTCCGCGAGATGCCCGAGCAGGAAACCGCTGCCGCCGAGATTCCCGGCGCGTGGTAACGTGACCGCCATCGTGAAGGCCGCCGTGACCGCGGCGTCGACGGCATTGCCTCCGCGAGCGAGCACCGCGAGGGCACTCTCGGTGGCGCGAGCCTCCTGCGTGGCGACCATGCCGGCGACACCGCGTGTGGGATGAAATCGAGCCTCGGGTTCCTGAAGCGGCTCGGTCGCTGGCATTGGCCCCGCGAGGGTCATGAGGAGGAAAGGGACGGGCGCACGCATCAACGGAATCCTAAAAGTCACACCGGCGCGGCATCATGGTTCGGGCAACCTTACGGCGCTTGTATCGGTAAACGGAAACGTCCAGTCACCGCCATGCCATTCGACCGTGATTTTCTCGGTGGTGATGGCCTTGAATCGGAATCCCGCGCTTCCTCCGAGCACGAGACGCTCGCCATTGGGAAAGCGCACTTGCCCCTTCCTCGAGGCGGCCGTGTCGGGACGGGCGAGCCAGATCGTCGGCGAATCCGCGTAGGTCGAGGAGATTCCATTCGGAAAAGCCGCGCCTGCCGGCTCAATCCACCGTTCTCCGAGTCGTGCCGGTGGAAGGGGGCGCGCGCCGCGTTCGTCGACAAGGAGCGGTCCGCTCTCCGGGGTCCATTGCAAGTCCGGAGGCGGAGGCGAAGGCACGCGGGTCGCTCCCCAGAGTGCCGCCAGGGGAAGCGACTCCAGCTTCGCTCCGGGAAGCCGGGAAATCGCATGCGCCTCACCGGGAGTGACGATCAGGCGGGTTCCGTCCGTGAGTTCGACCCAGTAATCGTCCGGGCTCATCGGTTTCGCCTTCAGGGCCAAGGGGGCGAAAATCGCTTGGACTTCCGTCAGCGGGCAGCGGAGAGTCACGGCTTCGAAACTCGCCGGAACGAAGGCGATTTCATTGTCCTCGATCGAGAAAGCGCGGCAGACCACGCGGTCGCCATTCCGGAAACTGAGAGTGGGATGGTCTTTCACGCCCAAGCCGTCGGTCGGGTATTGCGCCGTGAAGATGAGGTCATCGATGGTGTAATTCGGATCAATGTCAGGATGAGGGATGAGTCGGAGGGCGTGGATGGGAGTCTCGCTCCGGAGTCCGAGGAACTGCGAGGGTGCGATGGTCGTATCGATCTCGGTGATGATCTCTCCGGAAGCATCGAGAGCCTGGAGCGTTGTGCCGTGCTCCTTCACGACGGCCAGCCAAAGTCCGGCGCTCTCCACTCCGGCTGGAACGCCCGGGTTTCCCGGCATGGAAAACCGGATGGTGACCATCCCTTCGTAGAGGGGATCATGCGTGGCGGCCGAGAGTCCGCGGCTCGGTCCCGACACCTCATAGACATTCACTGAAACGAAACTCCCTTGGGCGGACGTCGAGAACGTGACGCCGTCCCCGACGAAACGCGAGCTGATGTCGTCGCCCACCTTCAAGGGCCGTCCTTCGGTATCGACGTCGAAGTTGATGCTGCGGGCTTCGGATCCGAACGCGGGGTCATCCGGCCCCTCGAGCTGCCGCACGGTTTGGGGGACTGTGTTGACGGTGGCGCCGTCGTCGCGGGAAAGTGAGGCCACGTTTTGGCGTGCTAGCGGAAGGGTGGTGCCCCGGAAGGTCGCCGGGCATTCCCATGGGCCGAGGTCACCGTCGCGGATCTCGTCCTCTCCGCGAAGGATGCGATCGAAGGGACGCAGGTTCGCGGCGGGGGACTCATCGGGAAGGCGGACCAGCACCGTATGCAGCCGCAGACGGGTCTCAGGCGGGGTTTCCGCTCCCATCTTGCGTTGGTTCAGGAGGGAGCGGAAGCCGTTTGTGTTTCGAAGCAGCCACCGCGACGCCTGTTCACGCTCCTGGAAGGTGTCGGCTTCGAGGGCGGCGATGGCTTCAAGGATCTCGGCGATCTTCTCCCGAGCCGGCGCGAGGGAAAACTCAATCCGCGTGATGCCCGCAAGAGATAGGGGCGTGCGCACCAGCTCGACCCCGGAAGGGCCCGTTTCAGCCAGTTCCAGGGTGATCGGCGGCACGCTTGCCCGAAAGCGCGATCCATCGCGCAGGGTCACGATGCGGGTTTCACCGGTTTCATCGGCCGTGGCGGGCATCCCCCAGGCAAGCAGGTGAAGCAAGATGCCGGTAGCGCAGGCAATAGGGCGGTATCCATTGAAGCCATCGGTAGTGGGAGCGGGCATACGGGCCCACTGTGCCCCTCCTGACCCGCCAAAGCCAGTCCCGAATTTCCAATTCTTCGCGTCATTTCCTCGCGTGGGGGACGGGGCGCGGAAATTGCGCCTCTGCGCAAAATCCGCGCGTGCTATGACAAAACGCGCGGAGCGCGACCGCAGGCAGCCGGGAAGAGTGGCGTCATGTCAACGCCCATCAACGCATGCCAACCGTGAACGTCATCGCTCTTACCGTATTCTGTAGTCTGGCCCTCGCCATCTTCTTCCTGGTGCTCTTCATCGGGAGTTGGTTCGGGGCGCGAACCCGGAGCGTCGAGCAGGATGCCCTCCTGCCTCTCGACGATGAACCCCAGACCCCGAAATCGCAGATCAAATGAACAACGCTTCCGGAAAAACACTCATCGAGTTCGACGACCGCACGGTGCGTCGATTTGTCATCGCCACCGTCATCTGGGCGCTCGTCGCCATGCTCGTCGGCGTAATCGCGGCCACCCAGCTCAACTTCTGGGAAATGAACGGCAAGTTCCTCCAATGGATCACCTTCGGGGCCTTCCGGTCGGATGGAGTCGAATACCTCACTTTCGGGCGTCTTCGTCCGCTGCACACCAATGCCGCCATTTTCGCCTTCGTGGGGAACATGATGTTCGCCGGCATCTACTACTCGACCCAGCGGCTCTGCAAGACGCGCACGGCCTCGGATTTACTTTCGGCGATCCACTTTTGGGGCTGGCAGCTCATCATCGTTTGCGCTGCCATCACCCTGCCCCTTGGCTTCACGCGGGGCAAGGAGTATGCCGAACTGATCTGGCCGATCAACCTCATGGTCGCCGTGATCTGGGTCGTCTTCGCGGTGAACTTCTTCTGGACCCTCAAGAAGCGGAACGAGCCCTCCCTCTATGTGGCCCTCTGGTTCTACATCGCGACCATCATCACGGTGGCCATGCTCTATATCGTAAACCACCTCTCGATCCCGACAAGCCTCGTTCACAGCTATCCGATTTTCGGGGGCGTGCAAGACGCGCTGGTGCAGTGGTGGTACGGGCATAACGCCGTCGCCTTCTTCCTGACCACTCCGATCCTCGGGATCATGTACTACTTCCTGCCCAAGGCAGCGGGGCGTCCGGTCTATTCCTATCGGCTCTCGATCATCCATTTCTGGTCGCTCGTCTTCATCTACATCTGGGCGGGCCCGCACCATCTGCTCAATACCGCGTTGCCCAAATGGCTTCAGATGCTCGGCATGTTCTTCAGCCTCATGCTCTGGGCTCCTTCCTGGGGGGGGATGCTCAACGGCCTCCTCACCCTGCGCGGTGCCTGGGACAAGCTCCGCACCGATCCGGTCATCAAGTTCTTCGTGGTGGCGGTCACCTTTTACGGAATGGCCACCTTCGAGGGCCCGCTTCTCGCCATCCGTTCCGTCAATGCGCTCTCCCATTACTCGGACTGGACGATCGGCCACGTGCATAGCGGAACCCTCGGCTGGAATGGCTTCATGGCTGCCGGAATGCTTTACTGGCTGGTTCCCCGTCTGTGGGGCACGAAACTTTACTCGCAGGCCCTGGCCAACATGCACTTCTGGATCGGCCTCATCGGCATTCTTCTGTATGTCTCGTCCATGTGGGTTTCCGGAATCATGCAGGGACTCATGCTGAATGCGACGAAGGATGGCGGCGTGATGCTGAAATACGTCGAATTCCTCGATACTTTGAACGCGATTCGCCCGATGATGCTGGCCCGTGCCTTCGGCGGCCTCCTCTATCTCGGCGGCTTCCTCGTGCTGGCCTACAACATCTTCCGCACCATCCGTTCCGGGAAACCGGTCAATGAGACCCGGGAGGTCGTCATTCTCCGGAAGAAGGAAGCGGACGTCGATGGGATGGGCTTCCTTGACACCTTCCGTAACGACCCGGTCGCCTTCTCGATCCTCGGCATTCTCTTCCTTTGCCTCTGGTTCTTCCTTCCCCCCTACGGAAACCTGGTCGCCCTCGTGTGTGCCGGTATCCTCACCTTGATGGCCATCGCCGCCTTCAAGCGGACGGGCAAGGGCTGGTCGGTCTGGCATGACAAACTGCTGGAGAATTGGATGCCCTTCTCGATCCTCGCTCTTTTTGCCGTTGTTATCGGAGGAGCGGTGCAAATTATCCCGACGCTCACCGTGAATCGATCAAAGAACGTCGAGGACCGCCTTCAGGTTACTTATACGCCCCTGGAACTCGCGGGGCGCGACCTGTATGTCGGCGAGGGTTGTTACAATTGCCACTCGCAGATGATCCGGACAATGGTGCCGGATGTTCTCCGCTACGGCGATTACTCCCGGCTCGGCGAGTCGATCTACGACCACCCCTTCCAATGGGGTTCGAAGCGCACCGGGCCGGATCTTGCCCGGGAAGGAGGGAAGCGCCCGCATAGCTGGCATTTCCAGCACATGATGGATCCACGCAGCACGTCTCCCGGTTCGAACATGCCGTCCTACCACTGGATGGCCGAGAAGAAAGTCGACCTGAAGGCACTGCCGAAGAAGATCGGCGTTCTGACCCGGCTCGGGGTGCCTTATCCCGCCATGACAAAGGACGCGATCTACGAGATGGCCCTGGAGCAGGGAATGGTCATTGCCGAGGACCTCAAGGAGAATGGAGCCTATGTCGCGGCCGATAGCCAGATGGTCGCGATCATCTCCTACCTCCAGAAGCTTGGCACCTTCGAACAACTCGATGACGCGCAACCCGAGGGCGAGGCGCCCCCGAATATCCTGCCGGCCGTGCCTGACAAGCACCGCACGAAAATAAGCAGGCGTTAAGTTCAAACACCCGATTTCCAGAACCATGTTCAAGCGCATTTTCTACGAGAATTGGCATGCGGTCGTTCCGATCATCGCCTTCCTCCTCACCTTCGCTGTCTTCCTCTGCTACGTCTTCCGGGCCCTGCGCATGCGGCGGCCGGAGGCCGAGCGTCTCAGCCGACTCCCCCTTGAAGATTCCCAGTCCGATTAATCCAGCATAGCATTCCGATGTCAGATCAAAGCACATCCTACGAAGAGAGTCACAAGCCGGTGCAGGAGCACGAGCTGGACGAAGGAGTTAGCCTCCGTCCGCATGTCTACGACGGCATTCAGGAATACGACCAGCGCCTACCCAACTGGTGGCTCTGGACCTTTTACATCATGATTATCGTCTTCGTCGTCTATTGGGTCGGCTATTACAGTTTCGGGGCTTTCCGTTCCGACGTCGAACGCCTGGACGAGGAGATCGCACGTATCGATGGCGTGAAGGCGAAGGAACTCGAGGCCATGATGTCGAGTCTCGATGACAAGGTCCTGTGGGAGATGAGCCGGAACACGCAGATGGTCGCGGCAGGTAAGGAGACCTTTCTCAAGACCTGTAATGTTTGTCACGGCGATGATCTTTCCGCGAAGCGGGACGGAGTGCAATTGCCGGGACTTCCGCTCAATGACGCCGAATGGAAATACGGAGGGAAGCCTCTGGAAATCTTCAATATTGTCACGAATGGATCCCCTGACAAAACCAAGGGGATGGTCGCTTGGGAGCCTGCCCTAGGCGCCAATAAGGTTGCCGAAGTCGTGGCCTTCGTCCTCAGTCATCACAAGCAGCCCGCGGACACCGCGGGCGAATCGCCGGCCCCTTCGGCAAACCCCTGAAATACCATGAAAGACCTCAAGACTATTGTCGTTGGAATCGATTTTTCGGACAGCAGTGGCCGTGCCCTCGCCGAGGCGGCCCGCATCGCGAATTGGAACGACGCGGAACTCGTGTGCCTCCACGTCTTCGAACAGAAGATCATGGATGATCTGGGGCACTACCGCGGTTTCAACCGCGACGCCGTTCTCGATGCGTCCATGCATCGCCTCGAAGCTTTCGTCGCCGCGTCGATCGGAACCGGACACGGGTTGCGTCCTCGTATCTCTGTCGGGCATCCTTTCAAGGAATTGGTGCGCGTCGTCGAGGAAGTGAAGGCCGATCTCCTCGTCATGGGATCGCGCGGGCACCAACAGGAGGATCCCTCGAAGACGGGGACCATTGCCACTCGCTGCGTCCGTATGGCGCCGGTCGATGTCCTTCTTGTACGTCGAGATCAGGAGGAGCCCTTCCGGCGGATTGTCGCCTGCATCGACTTTTCGGAGAACTCGATCAAGGCCGCCCGCGAGGCCGTCGCCATTGCCGTCCAGGACAAGTCGGCACTCGATTTCGTCTCCATCTACGAGTCCTCGATTTTGGCCGCCGCCGATATCGGGGGGCTCGGCCCTGCCCTCCCTCCGATGGATTCCACGGATGTGGTGCGCTCGCTCGACAAGGAACTCGAGGAACTGGCAGAAACCTTCACAAAGGAAATGCCCGGGCTGCATATCGCCTGTAGGGTCATTGAAAGGGCCGGGGCGACGCGCGGGCTGGTTGACTATCTCAATGACGAGGGCGCGGATCTCGCGGTGCTCGGCACACGCGGTCGCACGGGGCTCAAGTCGTTGCTTCTCGGCACCACGGCGGAGCGCCTGATGCACGAGGCTCCCTGTTCCGCCCTCGTGGTGAAGCCGACCGACTTCCATTACAACATCCACTAGAGGGAGTGGCACGCTCCTCCCCGGGGCGCCGAAACCGATGTCCCAGTCCGCGAACGCCTCGAAGAAGCCGAATCTCGTCTCCGTCACCACGATCAATGAAGACGGGTCCCGCTTCATGTTGCACCCGGCGGATGTGCGGGGACGGTTCACGCTTGCCAGACGGATTTTCGGGCTCGCCCTGATTCTCGTCTATGTGGCTCTGCCGTGGATTCGCATCGGAGGCTTTCCGGCCCTTTTCTTCGATCTCGTCGAGCGCCGATTCCATGTCTTCGGGCTGACGTTTGTCGCGCAGGATCTTTGGCTCGGATTCTTTCTTGTTTCCGGAGTGGGATTCGCGCTTTTCTACATCACATCGCTTTTCGGCCGCCTCTGGTGCGGTTGGGCTTGTCCCTACACGGTCTTTCTCGATCATATCTTCCGACGGATCGAGCGATGGATCGACGGGGACGCGACCCAACGCCGAAAGCTGGATCGCGCGCCTTGGACCGGCGGCAAGCTCGTCCGTCGGATCTTCAAACATGCCCTCTTCCTTTTCGCTGCCGCGACGATTGCGCATATCTTCCTTTCCTACTTCGTCTCGTTGCCCCGGCTCTACGGTTATATGCGGGAATCGCCGTTGGCTCACGCGAAAGCGTTCGGAGTCGTTCTCTTCCTCACCGCGGCCCTCTACTTTTGCTTCGCCTGGTTCCGGGAGCAATTCTGTGTCATTCTATGCCCTTACGGACGCATCCAGTCCGCCCTCACCGATGACAATACGGCCATCATCGGCTATGACGCGAAGCGAGGGGAACCGAGGGGAAAAGCTCGCGACGCCAACGTGGGCGACTGCGTTGCCTGCAATCGATGCGTGCAGGTCTGTCCGACGGGCATCGACATCCGGAATGGGCTTCAGCTCGAGTGTATCGGCTGTGCGGCCTGCATTGATGCCTGCGATGACATCATGGCGAAGCTCAAGCGACCGAAAGGGCTGATCCGCTATGACTCGATGATTGGCCTGGCCGGCGGCAGAACGCGCTGGATCCGGCCCCGAATTGTTTTCTATACCATCATGATGGCGGTGGGGCTTACCGTGCTCTCGTTCTCCCTCACGAAAGTGCACGACGTGAACGTGACCGTGACGCGCATGCGGGGGATGCCCTACTTCATCACCGACGAGGGCGTGCGGAATCAACTGGTGGTTCGTGCCATAACGAAGCGGAATGTGCCGACCTCGTTCCGATTCGAGATCCTGGATGCTCCGGACGGCGTTGCGACCAGTGGCTTGGAGGAGAAGCTGGTTGTTTCGGGACAGGGGGAGGAAGAGCATCCCTTTATCATCGCGGTGCCTAAATCCAGTTACA